>CACYBT010000435.1 GCA_902772715.1 uncultured Succinivibrio sp. | reverse complement strand
TACTGATTATTATGAACAGGTTATTTTTTAAAAAACAGTGATCTACAAGAGGAAGTAAAATTGATAAAAATTAGTGATCACTCTCGGATTTATTTATCTGTAATTTGAAATATTCATATCCTTTTTCAGGTTTAAAGTACGTGATGACATACCCATTTTTTGAAATGATACTGTATTCCCCAGTTACTGTATTAAATTTATGAGTTGAGTTCTTATTATCTATAAAAGATACGCAATCATTTTTATTTATAGAGTTAGCAAATTTTACAGCTCTAGCTTCATACTCCTCTTTTGTCATGCCAGGAAACTCTTCACCGTGTCGTTTGAAATGAGCAGATAATGTTTTTTTATTAAATGCTTTTGCCCAAGGATAATTTATTGCAGAGGTTGGTTTTCCTTTACTTCCAAATCTATTACTTGCCCCTTTAGTTGCCATATTTTTTTTCCTCCATATGTAGAGAAAACCAGGCTTTAAAGGTCTTTATTTGAGTCATATCATAAAATTTACTGAATAATTTCCCATTCAAAGATCCATAAACAACCAATCTTTGAGGTTTTAGTTCATTGATAATTTTCTCAATACTCACAAACCACTCTGCCTTTTGAAATTTGAACTTAATAAAACCATGTGTTCCTATAGCAAGAGTTGAATGAAGAGGAATTGCTTTAAAAAAATCGGGTATTGTTTCATCAATCCCGTATCGAATATTGGGAATAATTGGAATACCTTGTTTTCCATAAAAGTAAGTTAATTCAAGATTCTCACCAATAAATGAGCATTGTTTCCATAAGGGCATATCCGAATGGATACTTATATCAAAACCAATTATTCCTGCTGTTTTTTTAAAGAATTCTATAAATTTAGTAGGATTCTTTCTTACGCGCTTAAAACCATCATCATTTTCGTAAGTGCAAATAAATGTTTCTGAAAGGTCATCTTTGGAAATTAGAGCTTTATCTAGAGGCAAGATTTTTTTTGGAAAATCCTGATATACAAAGCTTGAAGGAATAATTGGGTACTGGTTCTGTGGTGTATATTCAGCCTCAGAGGCAAGATATGCCCCAAAGACATCTTTTACAGGCTTAGGACCTGTTTGATTAGTAAACATTTTATGTCCTCTTTAAAAAAGAAAATAAAGAGGCAAAAGTTAGCATTGTCTTTAATGAACGATATTGATACAATTATTTTGCGAATAAGGATTGTTTCAATCCGACACTAAAGCATTTGTTATTTTGCCTCCATCGCAATTTAACAAGTGCTTTTTTTTGTTATCTATTAGTCATTTTCAGAGTCCTCCTGAGCTAAATTTGCAAGAGAATATTTTTCCAATTCAAAAATCAAAGCACGTTCAGCTGAATTATAGTCACCTTCAACTCTATATATATTTTTTTTCAATTCCCAATTCATCATTTTTTGAATTGTTTTTAATAATTCCTTGTTATTCCATCTTACAGCTATTACTTTCTGGTTATTATAAAAACGAGTTGCTGATTCATCATTTTCATTAGCTACTTGAATAGCAAATCTCTTTCCTTCCTCATCGATATATACACATACAAATGGAGCCTTATCCATTCTTAAAACAGCTGTTTTACTAAATGACACTCCATTTTGTGTAATAGAGATTGATGAAGTTCCTGTAGATAAATTGAATTTTTTGAAACCAGGTAATCCCATATATTAGCCTCTTTTCAAAGTAATCATTCTGGATAGTTAATTAATGACACAAAACATTTTTATAGTCAACAAACAAAATTATTTTTTCGTTTCTATTTCGTTTATACTTCGTTTTTTTTATTATTATTTAGAGGACTATAATATATTCTGAAATTTTTCTATATTATATATTACATGACAAGGTTCTTGTCTAAATGTCAATGTGTGTAATTATTATCGTTTATATATCGTTTCTGTCTTGTTTTAGATATTGATGTTGGAAATTATTAGAGCTTTTGATCTGTCTGTAAACAAATTCGTGAACCAAAAGTTGCAAAGTCTAGATACAGTTGTAAACTAAATCG
>CACYBT010000434.1 GCA_902772715.1 uncultured Succinivibrio sp. | reverse complement strand
TATGTTTTTAATGACGATGATGAGAAAGCAGACGTATTTAATAACCGTATCCATGCAGTAAGCGTGGGCTATAATTTTAAATTTTGAAACAAATTAACAACAAGATTATGAAGAAATATATTTTTCTGGCCGTCATGATGATGGCATGCACCACAATGTGGGCTGATAAGTATAATTACCTTACAGTATCAGTTTCTGGTGATGAGTACATCTCATTGCCTACCATCCAGAAGATTACCTTCGCCAATGGCAACTGTGTTGTTGCCACTACTGCTGGCGAGTATACCTATCCCCTGTCTGAGATTAAGAAGATGTACTTCTCTGTAGAGGACCCTACAGCTATCGAATCTTTGCCACAGGAGACTAAGAACCTGCAGTACAAGGATGGTAAACTGAAGGTAGAGGGCGATGGTATGCTGCGTATCTATGGCGCTAACGGAGCCTTGGTTCAGATGGCCAATGTCAAGAAGGGTGCTAATATTAACCTCAGCAACCTGAAGCCAGGTTTGTATATTGTCAATATGGGCGACAAGTCCATTAAGTTGACAAAGTAAAGAATTTTAGTCTTATTAAGGTGAAGAAACTATTCTCACTTCTATTCCTCCTGTCTGTATGTTCTTTTGTCTCAGCGCAGGAGTATATGCGCATTTGGCAGAATGGCAATAACACCAAGGTTCCTCTGTCAGAGGTTACCTATGCTGCCAATGGTACTGCTTTTACGGCAGAAGGTGTTACGTACCAGACCAGTCAGGTAGACAGTATTACTTTTGTGCACATCATTACCGTAACATGGAACAGAACGCAGGCTACTGTAGAGAAAGGTAATGTCCTGGGTGTTGACTATTCCGTAGAGGGTGGAGATGTGGTAATCAACAGCACCAATACGCATAACGAGTTGGAGTTTGTTCTGCAAGGTAGCAGCACCAATGGTTCTCTGACCTATACAGGAACCTACAAGTGTAAGTTCTATCTGAACAACTTGCACCTTATCTCCACCAAAGGCGCTGCTTTGGATATCCAGTGCGGAAAGCGTATAGCTATGATCCTGAACGATGGAACCGACAATAGCCTTGAAGATGCTCCAAAAGGTCAGCAGAAGGCTGCTCTTTATTGCAAAGGTCATCTGGAGATTGAAGGTGCCGGCAGTCTTACTGTAATAGGCAACTCCAAGCATGGTATCTGCACAAAGGAATACTTGCAGTTGAAGAAGAGTACAGGCAATGTTACCGTCAATGGTGCTGTCAGCGATGGCATCCATGCAGGTCAGTACTTCATGATGAATGGTGGAACGGTAACTGTCAGCGGTCAGCAGGGCGATGGTATCCAGGCAGAGATTCTGACCCTTGATGATGATATTACTCCCAATCCTGATAAGGAGTTCAATGGACAGATCTTCGTCAAAGGTGGTATCGTTAATGTTACTGTTTCAGGTGAGACTCGGAAAGGCATCAAGTCAGATGCTAAGATGACCGTCACAGGTGGAACATTTAATATTACGGCTTCAGGTGATGGCAGTAAAGGTATCTCCGTCAAGCATTTGCAAATCAACCAAGACGATAACACAACCCTCATGCAGATTAAGGCAGACGGTGGTACCTATGAAGATGATGTAACCGATGAGGAAACCAGATGCATGGGCATAAAGGTTGATAAGAATATGGCCATAACAGCGGGAACTCTGAAAGTTTCTATTGGTGATGGTGAAAATCGAGGCATAAAAATTGATGGACAGTATTATGTGACTTCGGATGCTTCGGTTAAGGCTAACATAAAGTTTGGTAAATCTGGCATGAAAGTTACCACAATGCCATCATGGGATTAATGAAGAAAAACTCCTTTATAGCTATTGTGCTGGCAGTAGTGTTAGGTTTTGTCTTGTCTGCTTGCGGCAAGGATGATGTTGTTCACGATGGTAAGTCCAACATTGTCTATAGTGTTGTAGGTGGGTGGTCCAAGTTGCAGTCAAACAATACTTACTTAGGTTGTCGCTTTGATTCTAACGGTGATGCCTATTTTGATGCTTGGACGGTTTCCCCCAGTTGGAAAGATCCCGGCAAATGGACCGTTAGCGGCAACACCCTTACTGTAAAGTCTCAGGAAGAAGTAATCTTTACTTGCCACTTCCATGTTGACGAAGGCGGCAAGAAAGCTTTCTTTACCAATGTACAGACATCAGAGCAATGGCAGCACCTCAGTAATTTGGAGGGTGAACTTTCCCAGATGCAGATAAAAAAGATAATATTGGAAGAATAAATAATAGCTCATTTTAGATGCAAAAACCTTTCCTGTTTTTTTCGGGGAAGGTTTTTTTTGTATCCTATTTATCGAATTGCTATGATTTCTGTAAGCTATTTTTCTCAACTTGATTGTGCGATGCAATCAAGTTAAATAATTTTTTATTTAAGTTACTTTTTGGTCAAAGTTAAGTTGTTTTTCTTCGCTCATTATTTTTTTCAATGAGAGGAAGAGCGAAAAGCTTTCATATATATGGCTTTTCTGACCTAAAAATGTTTCATTCTGTTCACAATTTATTTTAATTAATATTTAAAACTGAAAATTTCTATTTCTCTATTAGTTTGTATTTCAGTAGTTTAGTATCATGTAAAAATTTATGAAACAAAAAGAAACATTAGTTTTTTTGTTTGTTTCAGCTATTAAGTGTACCTTTGCGCCTAAAAAATAGGCAGTATGCATCTTAAATACTTCAAGCAGCATGATACAATGGGATGTGGTATAGCATGTCTTCAAATGATATGTTCATATTATGGTAAGATTCTTAATCAAGATTACTTATCTAAATTGTGTCATGCCACTTCTGAAGGCGTTTCTCTTTTAGGTATAGAGGCATGACAAACTAAGAGCATTGAAGAGTAATAACGGACCAACCTGCCAATTTGCAATGGGAAGTGTGCATGGTATAATGAGATGAACCTCTATCATGGTGGTCAGTTCAATTTATGCCAATGTATTCAGAAGGCTCCTGATCTACTTGATAAATGTTTGGACTTCTATTATGAGAAACAATTTTCAAACAAATAAACTATGTTATAATATTTTTGAAATATGACAAAGCAACTATTGATATCCATATTGACGTTGTTTCCTTGTTTATGTTTGGCCCAAATTAGATACTCCGGATTTGTGTATGATGAATTATCAAAACCAATGCCATTCGCAAATGTTAAGTTAATCAATCGAACAGATTCCACTTTCATTTTGGGTACCATAACAAAAGAGGATGGCAGTTTCTGTGTTGAGACTTCATGCACGGATGTTCTCTTAAAAGTCTCCATGATAGGATATGCTGTACAATATGTTGATATTCAAGAGGGGATTGAGTGTTCTGTCGTTATGACTCCAAATAATACAATCCTAAACGAAGTTGAAGTCACCGGTTACAAAAAACTATTCGAACAGAAGGGTGGCGAACTCATAGCTAATGTAAAAGGAACTGTGTTAGAACAATTCTCTAGAGTTTATGATGTAATTGCTCAAATACCGTTTGTTGAAGTTCAGGATGGTGACATCTCTATTTTAGGAAAAGGCTCACCTATTATATACATTAATAACAGGCTGATAAGAGACCAAGAGGAACTAAACAGATTGATGACCTCTGATATTAAATGTATCAAGGTTAACATGATGCCAGGAGCCAAATACGATGCAAGCACAAATGCTGTCATTCAGATTATAACGGAAAAACCACAAGGAGAAGGATTCGGAGGTACATTGTATCTTAGTGGTAAACAAGCGCATAAGTTCTCTGCAGAGGAATATGTTTCACTCAATTATCGCAAAAAAGCGTTCGATTTTTTTACCTCTGCCTATGGAGTGCAAAATCGTCAAAGGATTGATATAAAGTCTCAACAGTTACTCCTTGTGCCTGATGGCATGCATACGACGAAATACAATACTTTT
>CACYBT010000433.1 GCA_902772715.1 uncultured Succinivibrio sp. | reverse complement strand
TTAAACACTGCTAATTATATCATAACAGCTATGTGCCTTTCATCCCCATGGCTGAAGCCAGGGGCTTTTCGGCACAATTTGGTAATTTTAAACAATGCTGCTTAAAGCAAGTGAAAAAGCAATAGAGAGCAGCCAAAACTCCCGATTAGCCTTGCGCTTATTTTCTCATCTTAAAAAAAGATATTACCGCACATTATGATATGGCATTATTTTCCGGAGAGAAATTGATAAAATCAAGCATTTTATCTAGAGAATCAAGTGTCTGCATCTTTGGCAGTGAATTTAGGAAAGTCTTGCCATAACCTACGGTTAAAAGTCGAGGGTCACAGATAATAAGACCACCACGGTCATTCTCATGACGTATCAGTCTGCCAACTCCCTGCCTAAGTTCAATCACCGCCTCCGGCAACGATATGCCGTGAAAAGATGCCTTTTTACCCTTTTTAACATCATAATACTGGCAACGGGCCTGAAAGATCGGATCGGAGAAGTTCTGAAACGGCAGTTTATCAATGATAACCAGAGACAAGGCCTGTCCTTTGACATCAACCCCCTCCCAAAAAGATGATGTTCCAATTAGGATCGCATTACCATCCGCCCTAAAAGACTTAATAAGTTCAGCATTAGATTGCGCCATCCCCTGACAAAGTATTTTACGTCGGCTTGAGTAGCGGTTTAACAGACAGATACGGGCCTTGCTTAAAGCATCCATAGAAGTCGTAAGAAAGAAGATCCCGCCTTGAACCTTATCAATAAGAGGATCTAGCATAGTAATGATTTTCAAAATTCGGTCCCCATCATCCTTAGAAGGAAAGTCACGACTTAAAAATCGACAGGCCTGCCTCTCATATGCAAAAGAACTTTCAACCTCAAGAGTTTCCGTATGCTCATCAGCACCGATATCCTCGATGAATTTTTTAAATTGATGGTTTACACTGAGTGTAGCTGATGTCATCAGTACCCCCACCTTGTAAATTTCACATTTTTTTAAATATTCACCAAAAACATCAGAAATATCCAATGGGGTAAGGGTGATGGCAAAAGATCTGGAGGTAATGCCAACCGTTGCCACATACCGACCATAAAAGGGATTAACCTTGGGATCTTTATTATCAATTAGCATGAGACGCTTAATTAACAAACACCTGCTTTCCACATAATCAATACGCTTTTGGATAAACATCTCATCAAAAATCTTGTTGGTCTTTAAAAATCGCAGATATTCTCCTAATCTGACGTATAAAGAACGCATTTTTTCTATGAAATCAAGACGTTCCTTTTTATACTCACAAAAAGGATCAGTGTTATCCTTATCGTAGTCAAAATATTTGAAGTACAGCAGATTAACCTTGCTCATGCCTTCAGGAAGATGTCCCCGAATAAAAAAGTCCAACTGTAAAAAGAGTTCCTTTAAGGTCTTGTACCATTCTTCAAAAGGTTTAAGCGGCATCTGTTGAACATTCTTTTTATAGTATTTGAGATCTTCTTTTAAAACCTTGAGATCATATGAACCGATACTGTCAGAAAAATGTTCACGACCATATTTGCTAAGTTCATGGGCCTCATCAAAAACCACAGCCTGATATTTTGGAAACAGGATCGGAGCCGAATCTTCATCAAAACGATCCTCAATGACCATATCCGCAAAAAACAGAGAATGATTGACTACTAATACCTGTACCGAAAGAGCATTGACACGGGCCAAATAAGGGAAACAGACAGAGGCGTACTCGCAGTTTTTTCGATTACACCACTCTGAACTGCAGGTCACAGCATTTAAGAGTGAATATGGCAGAACAGAGGATACTTCGGCAAATGAAGGCGTAAGAGAGCCGGTATTGATCTCAAGCAAAGACTTACTAATGAGTGCATCTAATTTTTTAATAATTCCGGCATCAAGATAAGGAGATTCCTCTTCATCTGCTAACACAGAATTATCCTCAGATTTATCAAATTCTTTTAACAGAGAATTGTCGTAGCGATTTTTGGCATCCTTAAAGCGAGAACGACACAAATAGTTACTAAAGCCCTTTAAGGCCATGTAACTAGGCTGCATATTCAAAAGATTAAATACGGCCGGCAGATCTTTTTGCATAAGCTGATCCTGCAGCGCTTTAGTACCAGTGGCAATAACGATTTTTTGTCCAGAAAGCAGTGCCGGAATTAGATAGGCAAAGGTTTTGCCGGTGCCAGTACCTGCCTCACAGATAAAGGATCTGCCATCAATGAGGTTTTGATACCACCTCGTAGCCATAGTTAACTGTCCTGCTCTCACCTTAAACTCGGGAATTTTTTTGGAGAACTCTCCATTCTCACCAAGTATGCTTTTTATGACAGTTTCACAGTTAAGTGCAGACGAGCAATGTTCACGACTTCCAGCTGCAGGATAAAAGCCTATATCATCATATTTAAAATAATATTTACTCATCAGTTTGCCACAAGATACATAAAACAGTTTTGACAATCACACATGATTTTAAAGTTTTTACCGCT
>CACYBT010000432.1 GCA_902772715.1 uncultured Succinivibrio sp. | reverse complement strand
TCTGCTCCTTGCTTGGCATTACCCACGGGCTGCCCCAGTTGGCAGTGGCGGCATCGTAGCTTGTTCCCGCTATGTCGGAGCCGATGTAGTTGAAATCGCCAGTATTACTGTTATAGTAGGCATAGTTTTCCCATGTGAAATAATTCTTCGGCGATGTCTCGCCCCAGGCGAAGTAACTGCCGTACTGCTCTGGCGATGATGCACCCACGTTGCAGCATGCCCACTTGGTGCCGGAGGGCAGCCCGAGGTCTATCATGTGCGGATGGTGATCGTCGGGACAGGAGGTTAGTACATTCTCAGATGTCTTGAAATGTTTTGTGTTATCTGCATAGATTATATTTCCTGTAATCTTATCTTTTAAGAAAGCCCTGTAATAATAAGTTGTATTGGGAGCTAAAGAACTTAACTTAAAATATATTGGTAAACTCAAACTAATAGAAGAAAAGAAATCATCACTTTCTATTGTAGATTTAACATTCTGAGCAATTGTGGGGTGAGATGATGTAGAATAACAAATACCATATTCAAAATTAAATTCACCTTTGTTCGCCTCTGCCCTAATAACACCATCAATAGAACATTTAGCAGAATTGCTTGTTACGTCTGTAACATCACCTGTTTTTATATCCAAGATTAAAGTCGGTCTGTTAAGTTCTTTTTCGCGCTGTTCAATAATTGCATTGTTGTGTTCTTGCTTTTTTTTCAATATGGGTAATATCCATTTTAAAAATCTAGCCAAAGGACTAGAACTGTCAATGGACAAATAAAAATAGGTGGCATTTTCAATTCCACCTAAATCTGGCATTTCTCCTGCTTCCCTTGCAATATCCTCAACACGCATTTCTCCAAATTGTTGAATCTCTTGCATTGTTTCTGCAATCCCCATTAAGTTTTTCAGAGACGAACGTAACTGAGATTTTCGAACTGCATCATCATAAGAATCGTATGCACTAAACTCTACACCCAAAATTTTATCAATTCCTTTTTCAACAGCAAAGTCTTTGATATGGTCACCTGCTGCTTTTACAATATGCATCCAAAAACTATCCACGCTACCACTTTTTCTTAGAATTTTCATTTTAGCATTCTCAGTAGGAGTGTTGTTTAAAGTATCACAAATCACGGCAGAAAAGAATCGTCCATAAATGACAACTTGAGTATTCTGATAATCAAAATAGAGATCTAATGAGTCGGTACGAATCGATTGAATTCTTTGTTCTTTATTTAACCTAATATTGATAGGCAAATCATTTATGTAAGCATCCAATTCTGTTATATTACCACTGTCATCAGCACAAGTTCTGACATATCCTGTGTTATTTATGACATAACACGCAGTATCGTTAAGAAGTTTTATAAAAGAATAGAATACAGGAGGATCTTCTTCCGAAAAAGTGACGGATTTTACATCATTAATTTTGTGGAATACTTTCTGCCCTTCAATATTTAGGATTTGAAAAATCCCATCCTCATCAATTGTAATACTATCAATTTCATTTAGTCCGTATAACCATCCCTCAGGGTTGTCATTATTATGTATGCTAATAGATTTTATACCTTGCGCATAGGCAGAAGCAGTCAAGAGCATACTTATTAAAAATAAGATGATTTTATTCATTTCTTCATGATTTTATAAGATAGACCATTCACATTAATTATATAAACACCAGCGTTCAAGTTCGATAGAGGAAAAGCATACTCACCATTCTCCCTTAGGGTTCTCTTGAATACCATTGTTCCTTTAATAGAAAAAACAGAAACTGTGCTATTTGATTTGAGAGCAGGGAATAATAGGTATTCACCGTCAAGTTTGAATAAAGTATCATCAGTCTGTAGATTTGTAATATACGAAGTTTCGTTGGTCTCGTAAGTAAAACGAACCATATTATCCAGAGAGTAGTTCACTTCAACGCCCTTGGTTGTGATTACTAAGTCCGATACCGTGAAAGTCACCTTTGGCTTATCTGCCAAAGCATATGCAACTTGTGTTCCATCTTTTGCCCAAACGACTAATTGGGTCTTAGATTCTTCTGCCATTGCCTGAAGACAGAAAAATGACAATAGTATTGCTAATAATCTAAATTTCATTCCTTAAATCGTGAGAATAAGAAAAGGCGCAAAACCATCCGATGCTTATTCTCCGAGCTTTGGTTACCGCCAAGTGACCATAAAACGCAAACAAGCAAGAACAGTTCACGCCCATCGGGCGCGAACCTTCTGTTCTTCTTGCTCTCGCGTTTGAATATTTGCCGGTATTCTGTTCAGAGAGAGACAAGAGCAGAAAGCTCAAGTATCTAAAAGTACGAACGGGAACGGCGCGCAATTCTATTGGGTTAATAAAAATGTTTTCGGTTCCCTTTGGAGAGGGCGGCTTCATGCGCTGCGTTTAAACTCCCCTTGCTGTGTTGTACTGTCTGTTTCTTACGTTCGGTTTAAGTTCTACACTATATGATTTGCTTCTGAGTGCAAATATATGAATTTTATCTGAAAGAACAAAACAATTGAGGAAAAAGAAGCGATATAAAGATAATTCATGTTCACATGGTAAGGAGGGGGATTTTACTTAAACAGAAAAAAACTAAAAAACACTGACACCACCGCACATCGCCCTGTTTATCGGGGCTCAGACGTGACATAAG
>CACYBT010000431.1 GCA_902772715.1 uncultured Succinivibrio sp. | reverse complement strand
TTATAATATTTGCATTTTATGCAATACTTGTGTTATAATATTTGCATTTTATGCAATACTTGTGTTATAATATTTGCATTTTATGCAATTATATAATTACATATTGAGTCATTGAAAGGATTTTAACCAACACGGATCTAAAAAGTTCAATAAGCTAAATAGTACTATGGATAAACAAAACAATGATAAAATTCTTTGTGTAGATTTAGATGGAACATTTCTTCAAACAGACATGTTATACGAGAGTTTTATCTATTGTTTTATGAAAAATCCACTCATACTGTTTTTTTGTATTTTTTGGCTAGTTTATGGGGGAAAAACTCTACTAAAGGAAAAACTAGCGCAGCAGTACAGTTTTAATCCTTCTCTTCTTCCAGTAAATACATCTGTTCATAACTTAATATGTTCAAAGAAAAACCATGGCTATTTGGTTTTTCTAATAAGCGCATCTGCCGATAAAATCGTAAGTGCTATATTCAAAAAATATTCACATTTATTTGATGGATATTATGCCACTGGATCTGTTGCGATAGGGGGGGGGTAAACCTAATTTACAAGGGAATATCAAAGCAGAGTTTATAAAAGAAAACTTTAAAAATTCTCATATTGAATATATCGGTAACTCTTCAGCAGATATTGATGTATGGAAAATCTGCAGTAAAAGATATGCTGTGTCAAGCAATGAGAATCGATTTCCTTCAGACCTGCAACTTGAATATCTGAAACCTAATGCTGAAAAAACAACAGTTAAACTTATTTTTAAGCAATTAAGAGTTCACCAGTGGATAAAGAACCTATTGATCCTTTTACCACTTATTGCTTCCCATCAAATTCTTTCCACGACGACATATTTTTGTTCTTTATTTGGAATCTGCGCTTTCTCTCTAATTACAAGCACTGTTTATGTAATAAATGACTTGCTAGACCTAGAAAATGACCGCGCTCATGAAACCAAAAGGAAAAGACCTCTTGCGAGTGGGGATCTGTCCATCATATTGGGTTTATTTTTAGCATTTTTCTGTTTTACTTTAGGCTCCATAATTGCTTATACAATCTCACCATTTTTTTTAATCCTTGCTTTTATCTACATTCTAATAAACTTTTTTTACTCGGCAAAAGCGAAAAAACTAATTATTCTAGACTGCATATTGTTGGCAATGATGTACACATACAGAGTATTTTTAGGAACAATAATTGCTTCTTTAGAGCTTTCCGTTTGGCTGATTTCATTTTCATTCTTTTTATTCCTGTCTCTTGCTTTTATTAAACGATATGCAGAACTGTTTAATCTAAAACAAAAAAGCATAGAAAAAACCAAAGGCAGAGCCTATCAAGTAAACGATATGCCTGTAATTATAGGGATGGCAATTGGTTCAGGTTTTCTTTCAATACTAGTATTGGATATTTACTTTAATCAGGATGAAATCAAAGAAACGTTTCAATCCATTTGGTTTGCTTATTTCTGCTTACCAACATTACTTTATTGGCTTGCACGCATCTTTATAAAATCAGCTAGAGGAAATATGAACGAAGATCCTGTTGTTTATGCAATTAAAGATAAAGTAACTTTAGTTATAGGTACATTATTTGTGGTTTTCTTCCTTTTTGCAGCATTTGTCAAAATCTAGTCGATATGAACATTTTCGTTTTTATTACAGCTTTTTTGAGTGTATTACTGACCTCATTCGCCCAAATTGCACTCCGTAAGACAATGTTATCTGTTGGCTCATTACCTTCTTCATTAGCAGAGGGAATTCACTTTTGCTTTCAGCTAATGTTAAACGTATGGTTCATCACAGGAATGAGCCTTTATGTAGTTAGTCTTGCATTATGGCTTGTTGTTCTTAAAAAAATTGAAGTTTCACAAGCTTACCCGTTATCCGCAATGGGTTTTTTGATTACTGCAGGTATTGGATATTTCTTTCTGCACGAAAATTTAAATTTCTTGAGAATTATTGGATTACTACTGATTGTAATAGGTATTTTTATTATTTCAAGAAGTTAATTCATAGAGGATGTTTGGAATGTTATTAAATAAAATAAATAATATCTATCTTGCAAAATTAAAAGGGAAAATTTTTGTTCCCACTTTTATATTGATTGCTTTTATTTATATTTCATCGGCTCTACTAATAAACACACATCCTATAGGAGAATCTGATGATTATATGCTTCCAACCATTTCTATTTCCTATCATTTAACTGATGATATTACTGATGATGATTTGAAAAGAGCTCACAGATACTATCCTGAACATAGTTGGTATTGGGATGCATGGCAGAATGGAAAGTTTTCAATAAATCACCCAAGTGGAAAAAGATATACTTTCTACTTTCCAACATATTCTGTTGCGATTATTCCTTTTGTTGTTGCGCTTAAATTATTACATTTAAAATGTTCCTACGCCTTCCCTTTAGGAAATGCAATTTATTTTTTAATTGCCTTATTTTTTTTAGTAAAGATTCCCTTAAATAGCATTATAAAATGGTCGTTGTTTACAATTTTAGCTTTTGGCCCAACCATGTTTTACATAACATGGCCATCTGCAGAAGTGTTAATCACCTCATTGTGTATATACTCTCTAGTAGCATTGTTTTGTCAAAAATTCAAAACGTCACTTTTCTTCATGTCCTTAGCAACAACACTGAATATTACTCTGACACCAATTTGCCTGTTTATCTGGTTTAAATATGCGATACATAAAGAACCTTCTTTTTACAAAATAGATAAAATCAAAAAAGTTAGCACCCAAAATATTAAAGAAATAAGTCAATTAACGTTAATTCAACTAATAACCTTTATTCCAATAGCTCTAAACTTATTTAGATGGAACAGAATGGTTGTCATGCAAGGAATGGGAACAACAGAAGGATTATTTGGTAGACTAATAGCATATTTAACAGACTTAAATTTTGGAATATTCCCTTATTTTCCTTTTTTGTTATTCATAGTAATTGGAGTTATTATTTTTTCAGAAAAGAGAAAAGAATATTTTGTTTTTTTATTATGCTCTTTTGTTACACTAATAGGCATTTCATTAATGGTACATATAAATTGTGGAATGACAGGAATTGCAAGATATAACTTATGGTTTTCATCAATTCTGCTAGTTGTAAGTTGCTATTATTCAACTTTTTGTAATAAAAAATCATTAAAAATAACTCAAGGTCTAACACTGCTATCCGCTGCATACATTTCTATATTTGTTTGGGCTTGTCACGGAATAATTGCAGACCGCGGAACAGCGTACACGTGGATGAATCCAATTGCTAAGCGAATTTTATATTACATTCCCCAGCTTTATAATCCTCTTTTTTCAACATTTAACAACAGAACTATTCATGTTGACGGAGGATATAACTACCAGACACCCGTAATCTATGTTTCAGATAAGGATCACTATGTCAAAAAGATTCTAGCATCTAAAAAAGATAAAGAAATACTAAAAGAACAGTTAATTCCCTTATCGGATAAGGATCGGGAGAAAATTATAAGTGAATTAGAAAACCTTTCTGATACTGACAGTTATTTAAATTTTGATAAAAGATTCTCTATAAAACTAGCGAATTAACAAATTATTTTCCAAAATTTGTATATTTTTGATTGTTTTTGAAAAAAAGTGTATTAGTATATGGCGCAGATAAATCCAAGAAACAACTTCATTGATCTTGTCAGGGGGGGGTAATTCTTCAAGTAATTCAAATACATACTTCTTTTTGGTCCGGAAGTTTATATCTTCCTGATATATTTCGTAATGTCAGTCTGTTCTTCGATGTTCCTGTTTTTTTTATCTTGACTGGATTAACTTTTGCAACATCTGGAAAGCTTAATCCAATTAAACAGATGACAAAGATTTCATTAGTATTTACGTTCTTCTTAATCTTTTACCAAATAATATTTTCTCAATATTCGATTAGCAAAATTGCCCAATCATTATTTTTGAACGTCACAGATGCTCCAAAATTTCCTGTTATTGCAGGAAGTTATTGGTTTATTCCTGTCTATTTATCTTCAGTTATGTTGACATACATAATATATAATTTTTTCAAATGGTTTAGATGGCCCTTTATTTTACTGTCTTTGGCTTATTATCTATTGGTATATACTGGAAGATATAACTTTGACTGTAAAATATTATTATCCTCATTAAGGTATTGTCTTTTTTACACCTCTCTTATCATTTTAGGTGTTGAACTGACAAAGGTAAAAACAAAACAGATAATAATTGCATTATTAACATGTTTAGTAGTTATTGTTATTTTCAAGTTTTACAAAGTTAACCTTCAAGATAGTAAATTTCCCGTTAATCTTCCTTATATAATCTGTAGTCTCCCTTCTTGCTTTGTAGTTTTAACATTATATAAATATGTTCACAATCTTTATAACCCAATCGTAAACTACATTGGTAAAAATTCGATTTTTTTCTACCTTACTCAAGGAATAGGAGGGAGTATTCTTTTTAACATATTACCATACATGACATTTAGCAATATTTATATCAAATATCTTTTGTGTTTATCAATAAACATGGTGACTACTTTGATTTTAGGATTCTTTTATTGTCGAATATATAAATGGACAAGAGAAAGATTAAAGTTATAGTCTCTAATGAAAACATAAAATTAAGTGAATTACTTGTTGTTTCATACTTTAAAAAAAATTTACTTGTTTTATGCCAAAAGTTAGCTAAGTTCAGTGCCATCGTTCGTAACACTTAAAAAATGTTTTAACATATTGTTCAAATGTGACGCTACCTCATAAAAATTTTTTGACTAAATAACAAGGTAAAGACCTTTTATATCCAGTAAAGATTACTCTTGTAAATGCTATCCAAAAAGAAGTTTCTGTTTGATCTTAAAACATTCATAGACTTCACAATTGGGGATTTTTATCATAATTTTATTAAAAATCCTAGATCATTATCATAGATGACATAGCTCGTATGCAGCATAATGGTCATTAAAGTATCAAAGTCAACATTATGCTTAAGTCAAGATATGTGTCAAATTCCTCTAAAGAAATCTCGGCACTTTTGCATCCAAAAAAACACTGCAGTTTATCAAATTTCTCCATATAATGAGATTCCATACCGTTTTTTGAAGTAGATATTGCTAACGTCATCATCACTGGAGTTAACCAAGAATCAGTTTTGCACAGATTCCCTACCAATCCCCAAGCAGATTACCCCATCGTCCCTATTTTAATCCCGCGCTCATAAAACATCTTCCACAGCAGTTTCTTGCCCTGGTGTTTTTCTAAAAGC
>CACYBT010000430.1 GCA_902772715.1 uncultured Succinivibrio sp. | reverse complement strand
ACCGTGCAGGCTATGCTATATATCAGTTCTGTTTGCGAAAACATTCTTTGCGTACCTATTATATAATAAACGCCTGCAAAGGTACTGATTTTTGTTAAATAATCAAAATATTCAGCACTCTGAAGCCCATCCTTTTAGGATTATTTAGGGGAACGCCTATATATATTGACGTTAAGTGGATAATCTTGTCGTCTGATAGCAAAATATAAGGAACCTGTGACATAAAATAAGATGTTCTCTTCTGAATAAATCGTCTACACCTTGTGGTGCTTGAAGTGCCCTTGAAAGTTTTTCTACTTTCAGAAGGCACTTCATTTATACGTAATGAGGTAAAAATATATAAATACCACTTGTAACTAAGCTTTATTTAATATTTACTCATCTGATATGTTTGTAATATATAGACTATTGATATTATTTTCACCTCGTTTAAATTATCAACTGATTCGTCCTGTCCAATCACAATCTAACCTAATGAATAATTTAGAACGTACAAGTCATAAGAAAGTCCTTGATCATATAATAATTTCCCATTAGCGAAATCATTTGATGATATCATAGATGCAATCGCATTCTTATAAGGAATAGGCCCAAATCTTAGGTTCAAAAAACCGTTTACGCCAATTACATTGCGCATTTCTTTTACGTTATTCTGTCCCGTAACAACGACGTTACAAAATATAGCAAAATGAACACTGTTATTTGTATTTGGATTAAAAACACATAATATGTCACCATCTTCACAACGACAGAATTCATCATATGATAATATTTTTCTTTTTCCGATTAGTCCTATTGCCAATGATGATATATCGTCTATAATATATTTTTTTCTTGTTGCCGCCTTAATGAGATTTTGAACAAAAGAAGCACATGGTCCTCCAGTACTTCCAAATGTCGGTATAGAACTCAAATCGGATGCTTTATTAATGAATTTTTTGATTTCGACTCGGTCGTTTATACTTATCATAGTTGGAACTAACTTTTACATTAAATAATTATATTAACATTATTGATTTATTTCTTTTCTTTTTATAGGTACAGCCCAGATAGAGCTGTACCTATAACTATCTTTAGAATTCCAGAAGTTTATCCTTTGTATAGATGCACTTCACATCATCATGTATCAGGCCACTGCTGTACCAGTCTTTGGTATCCGGGTTCGATAGCCAATTGAAACTTGTGGTTGTACCTTTTGAGATTGATTTCACCTTACCATCAACTTTTACACCAAATCCCTTAACAAACTCCGTGACAGGTACATTATTTTTTATGTTCTTGATTTTAACTGCTAAATAGCGGTCTTTGAGACATCCTGTTACGCCCTCGTTGGAGTTGCAGCCTCTCTTTTGCCAATCGCCGTCGATATCGCTGTTTTCTGCAAACTTTATATCTACAACAGCATTGTCGGTCAAATGACCAAGAGCATAGTAAAAATAGGTTTTACCCTTCTTTGCGCCCTTTACATGACTGTAAATATCCTCCGGCAGCTTGAAATACTTCACCTGATGGTGGTTGCCATCGATGTCATAGAGATAGTCTTTTGCTTGTTTTGAGTCACCGAAATGCTTGGCATACGCGTCAACAATTACCATTTCCTTTTCCTTTAGTTTGATGGAGTTTTCTTCAAGATATTCGTTATATGCATCCTTCATGGCAATGTAGCGAGTGTCACTCGGATCGAGAAGTTCATAAAGAGGAATGAGGCCACTGTCATCAGCGTCGTTCATACTCAGTTTGTATCCGAGCAACGCACATGTTTCTGGTTTATCAGTAGTACATGAGGTAAGCCATTGCTCAAGGTCTTGAATATTCACATCACCACCAACTCGATTGATAGTATATTCTTCCTTCGACTGCTTGTAACAATCTTTATCAGTTTCAGTGATTGAAGAAGAATAACCTCCACTAACAGTTAGTCCAGTATCTGGAATGGGAACATTAGCATTTGAAGAGAGTTTCAACTGTGCCTCCATGCTGCTTTCCCAATCATTTTGTTCACGATAGAGGAAGTACTCGTACATACATCCATAGAATGCCTTGGTAGAAATATGAGTTCCATATTTTTTAAACAACTGCTTGATAGCATCCTTGTTGGTTTTGTTCTGTGGATCTGCATTACCAGAGATGTCGTTCCATGCCAACACACCAACGAAGTCCTTCAAGTGAGAATACAGCCCAGGCTTGATGTTCAGAGCATACTTCTTCTGAATAATCATGGTCATACCATACTCATAGATGTCTGTCTGTTTGGTAGCTGACTTCAGAGATGCGTCCAAGTTAAAACCGAAACTAATGACCTTTAAATCGAATCCCATTTTACCGGCAAGAATAGTATTCACCTCTTTTGACATGGATGAATAGTCCTTTCCTGTTCGATAAATTTTCAAACTTTCTTGGGTATTGTCCAACTCTACTCCTCCCGCTTGTTTAAGCAAAGAGTAGTCAAGGATTTGAGTCTTACAGTTGCCTGCGCCTATTACCTGAGTAATGTCACATCCGCAACCAAGTCCCGTTTTGTTGATGATCTTGTCGTCATAGACATTCACACCTTGTAAATTGTTACTCATAATACGTATTTTTTTTTGATTAAATATTGAATGCCATATGACATCCTCTTACAAGGTGCAAAAATATACAAAAAAGAAAAGAGGATTGTTGCCAATCCCCTTAACTGCAATTATATCCACTAAACGTCCTCTAATAAGAGTCAATGGTCTTCGTTTTTTTCTTTAAAAGTATAGCCTAATTCCTCTGCGCGTTTGGGATTGCGTTTAATCCATTCGCGCAGTTTT
>CACYBT010000429.1 GCA_902772715.1 uncultured Succinivibrio sp. | reverse complement strand
TTTTTCTTTCAATTCTGTAATCAATCTGCTTATGGTTCTTCGTGATTTACCTGTTTTTTCAGTCATTTCTTCATAAGTGATTGACGGTTTTTGTTCTATTAGTGCCAGAATCGTTTTTACAGTGTCATTTACAGTGCCAATTACAGTGCTATTCAGCCGAAAGATTCAATTTAACGAATTATAAATAAGCCGTTATGGTTTTTTTATATTAAATAAATGCACATTTGCTCAGTAACCGTCAGGATATTTCCAGCCCTCCATGGCGGATACTGATATTTTTCTTAAGATTCTTTTTGTACGTTTCCATCACCTTTATGGGGCTGACTTAAAAGCTGTTGCATTGCATCATTCCAACCATCTTGATCATATTCATCCAAATATTTTTCGATTCCTTGATAGAAATCAATTGATTTTAAATACTCTTTTGCAAGCTTAAATCCATTATCTTCTCCAATTACTTTATCTTTCATGAAAGCCTTAAATTCTGAATAAACTGCTGGATCCGCAGAATCTTCTGTCTCCCATAAATATGGATTCATCTCACTTAAAAAATGACCAAGCATCTCATCTTTACATTCATCCCAACAGGCATCAAGCATAAAAAATATTAATGAAAAAAACTCGAAATTATTCATTTGCTTCCTCTCTTTTTAGGTTTAACAACAGGTTTCTTTACAGAAGATTTACCAGTAGGTTTCGCCGGTCTTTTTAATCCTGTTTTTGGATCCCACTTAATTGGGGTTCGATTATATCCTCCATCCCAAATTCTACCAGAAGAATCAACTTCAGCCCAATGCTGTCCTCCATTTCCTGATATGAAGTGACCGCACGTCAAGACTCTTTTTCAAGAATTTGACTATAATAAAAATGTTAGGGAAAGACTTTCAGTTTTTCGGCACTTGACCACTCTGATATTCGTGGATTGGTTACCTACAGGTCAATGGTTCGCCAAAAACTCTGTCAGTCTAAAATCGAGAATCAGCAATACTGCTGTCTCATAGAAATTTCGAAGATAGTTGAATCATACACTTACTCCAAGTCTTTCCCATTACATTTTAACTTTTATGAATTCAGGCAATATTGCCTGTCATCATTCCCCATACAAAGCAGGCAAGTTCCCTCGCTCCTGCTGCCGTCGCTACATTTGCATTTTTGCCGTTTCTTATTTCAAGATTAGTCATCTTGTGTTTTATCCTTTGTCTACACTTATCAGCATAAGCAATTATTTCAGGATTCTGTCCTGTTTGTCTTTCTATTAATCTACGTGATTTATTAAAAACAGAAGAATGTTTTATCCCTTTAGTTGCTTCAATTAAAAGTTTCCGAACACGTGAATTACCGGTTTTGATAATAGCCGTGTATCGTTTCCGTTGTCCACTTGAATCCTGACCGGGGACAAGCCCTATGTAACTTGAGAAAGATTTAGCATCCGGAAACCTGTTAAAGTCTCCTATCTCACAGACCATTGATAAAGCCGTGTATGTTTCAATCCCAGTAAAACTCATAAGTTTACCTACTTTCTCTTTGTATCTTTCATCAGTAAAAGCTATCTGTTCTATCATCTTATCCGTCATCTGAATCTTGGTTTCCAAATCTTTAATGTCTTGCATATAAGATTTGAGTGAATAGTTCATATATTTATCCTGCAAGTCCAAAGTTTCCAACCATGACCAATGTTTCTGAGTCCAGTAATTACCGCTGTCAGGATAGCTTTTACCTATACGAAGTAAAAAAGACAACAGATACTGTTTTGCTTTCTTAAGCTCATTCTTCCTCGTATTTCTTGTTCTCGTAAACTCTCTGGTAGATAAATCCCTGTCATCAAGTATATGTACCGATTTATAGGAATCTGTTGCAAGTGCCATTGCCAGCATCCTTGCATCTCTGCGGTCTGTTTTTGTTCTTTCTCCGGGAGCTCTTTTAATAGTGGTTGGAGCCATTACTTCGCAGTTGTATCCTGCTTTTTGTAATGCCTTGCAAAGGCCATAACCTATAGGACCTGCCTCATATCCGGCTTGTATCTGATAACCTGTTAAATCAAACTCTTTTAAAACCTTTTTGAATGCTTTAATCATAGAATCAGTTCCTGCTGCAATTGTTCCCATCTCATAATCAATTATTGAGTCTTCTGTTCTTGTAAACAGGTGGGCTGTGTTTGTGTCCTT
>CACYBT010000428.1 GCA_902772715.1 uncultured Succinivibrio sp. | reverse complement strand
GAAAAATGCTATGCCAACTATACAAAACGTATCATGAACATCCGACAGGCTAAGATACGCGGTGAGGTGATTGTGGCCAAGCCGGTATTGTTGCTTGCCATTATTGATGGGATTGGTTCGGAAATCTTTTGTAACAATGAATTCAGTTTGACTGAATGGTTAGAGGCGCGGTATGTCATGCTAATGCAACAGTATATGAAGAGTTCGCAGTTTGATAAGCCTACAGACATTTCCAACCCCTTCTGGCATTTACAGTCAGATGGATTTTGGCACTTGCGATATTGTGAGGAGCCACAGGATGGTGCCACTCCATCAAAACGCTGGCTAAAAGAAAAGGTATCCTATGCTTATTTCGATGATGACCTTTGGTTGTTGTTGCAGAATAAAGTCTGGAGGTTGAAACTGCGCGATTACATTGTGCAGCACAAGTTGACAGATGACAGCTGGTTTGGAAAGATTGCTGCAGAGGGTCTTGGTGCTATAGCAGCATTATTAATTGCAGCGTAAGCGACTTATAGATAATTAAATGAGTTGATATGGAAAATTCAAAATCTGAAATAGTATCTGTTACTCCTCTAATGCTTTCATTGAAGCCGTTAGACAGTGTTACAAAAATAAACCAACTGATAGCAGCCATAAAAAAAGCTGGAGGGGTCATAACAAAGGATGATAAGGTCATGATATATTTGAAAATTATAAATCATGAAGCTAAAAAACTGTGGCTCGAAAAGGCCCAAACGGAATTGACTATTCTCCCATCAACTAATAAAGAAAAAAGCTATAATGAGATCCTTAAGGGGCCTTCCTGCAATAAGCAAACTCCAAAACATAAAGGCAAAAAGAAAGATAAAGCAAAAAAAGGTCACAGAATAATAGATCCTAATAGTTCCGACTATAATAGCCAACTCTTAAAGGAGAATTTAAGGAGTAAATTTTCTGGATATGATTATGGACTTTCAGACTGGTAAATTATGAAAAAGAAAAGTATTATACATAGCTCATCATACCCTTCTCCAGATGGGCATCCGACAAGACATCGTCCCCGTAGGAATTACTGGGGAAATGTGTATGATGAGGATACCTTTGACGAGGATCGTCACCACTTTACATCTGATTCAGACACTGCGTTGTATGATGCAGAGGATGATCATGATTCCTATTATGAAAATGGCGGATATGAATAAATAATATAAGTATGAAAGAGACTTTAGCAGATATAGCTTGGGCTATAAACAAACATACTATAACCGAACATCAAAATATGCCTTGCCAAGGTGGTGTGGCTCGTTATCGCGTTGATTTGGAAGAAAAACCAAGCATTCATCAAGTATTTCTTGCAAATGTCCCTGTGAGGAAACAGGTATGGTATGGAGATGACAGTATCAATATCTATAAAAACACCAAATTAGGTGGTGCTTTAATTATGAAAGGTATTGGTAATAGCATATATTACGGAAATCGTCCAGCCCCATATAAACTGAAAGTATACAATAAAGCTACTTATCGACACTGGACAACAGGTAGTATCGATCAAGTAGAAATTCAGCAAGAAGACAAAAAGAGATATCGATTTGCTGATTTAAAATCCTTGCTAAGTCAATTTCAAGCAGCCAAAAATCAAGAGGCAGAGAACAGAAAACGTTTGAAGGAGCTCGAAAAAGAGCGAGAAGAGATAGAACGCCAGCAAAAAAAGGCTGCTGAAGAAGAGGCCTTGCGTCTTCAAAAAGAACGTGAGGAAAATGAAAGAAAGACACGTGAGTGTCAGGAGAAAGCAGAAATCTTTGAAAAGGAAATTGCAGAGACCAATGCTAAGATAAAATACATCAAATCATTCGTCAGAAATGACTTGGCTCTTCGTGCTCAGCATATTCTTGATCCAAGCCAAGAAGAAGCTAAACGTTCTCACTTATATGACGACGTTCCTGTTCTTATTGATGGAGGTCCTGGTACGGGTAAAACTACCACAATGATTCAAAGACTGAAATTCTTACTTTCTGATGTGGCATTACGTGAAAACACAGATATGTCTGAAAAAGACATAGTCGAGTTGACTAACCCTAATACAATAGATACCAAATGGATTTTCTTTTCTCCCAATGCTCTTTTATTAGAGTATCTTAGAAACAACATGAGGGAAGAAGACATGATAGCTAACGATGGTAACACGTTTACTTTGGAACAATTCCGAAAGAAAATGTTGCTAGAATATAAGCTTAGAAATCCAGAAACGGATTCTCCATTTAAGAACTATTCATTTAG
>CACYBT010000427.1 GCA_902772715.1 uncultured Succinivibrio sp. | reverse complement strand
TTACCTTTAAGTGCTCACATAAATTGTATTTGCCATGCAAGCATGGGTAACAGCGGCCACAGAACACCTGAGGCTCAATAGTCACATGCTGTCCAACCTTAAGCTCCTTGACATACTCTCCTACCTCAACGATTTCTCCTGACACCTCATGGCCCTGAGTTACAGGATAGGAAGTATATGGATGAGTGCCGTGATATACATGAATATCACTGCCGCAAATACCGATCTTCTTCATTTTCACCAATACCTGATCGGGACCTACCTTAGGAATTTCAACTTCCCTAATGGTTATTTTATGTGGTTCAGTCATTAACTGTTGTTTCATGGTATTGCTCATTTTTATCTCCTTATGCTCTAGCATAACTTTTAAATTTTCTGTCTTATAAGGATCATCGTCCTATTTCTTAAGACACTTTCTGGTAAATCTCTCGTCATAGTCATCAAAAAGTGGACCACAACTGCCATCAAAGGCTATAAGTTCATCCCGACAGGCTTGACACCACAGCGACATTTTCTCCTCAAGGTGATATGCCTTGGCAATGCCTAGAGACATTCTGTAAATATCTTCTACCGCCCGCTCCTTTTTTTCATCCACAGTGGCTTTTTTAAAGCCAAAGAAACTTGAGGCATAGCGCGGAGACCTGCAGGTACTAAGATAACGGCGCACCGTATTGCGCATTTCAAAATACAGTTCGCAACGTTCCTCATGGGTTAACTCTTCATTTAAAAACATCTCATTGATAGTGAGATTGATTTCACGCAAGGTAGCCTTCTTTAAAAATCTGCGCTTAAGCAAACCTGGCAGATAGACACATTTAAAAAGCCAGTTGTCAGCAAGTCTTTCAGGTTTACGTAAAAAAACATAGCGCTGCTTAAACATCTGGCGGCGAAATGAGGGTTTATCCCCATCCATCCTATCCAAAATCTCTTTGCGCTTTTGGGGATCTAATTCGTCATAGTAGGTCTTAAGTTCCTCATTCATGGCAAATTCCTTGATATCAATCATAGTCAAATCCCTCTAATCTAATTACACGGTTCGTTTATAAAACCACACCCAAAAACTCTAACTGCCCCGCTGCAAATGGATTTTAGGAACTCTTGGGTGTGGAGCATGGTGTACAGTTGTCTGTACACCATCATTAAAGGTTATGGAGTACGACGTTTCTTTGACATACAGTCAATACCCACAGCCACAGCCAGCACCAGACCCTTAACCACCATCTGAGTGTATTCACTGACATCCATTAGGATCATACCGTTGGTTAATGAACCGATTATAAGAACACCGGCAATCACACCAGACATCGAGCCCACACCGCCATATACGGAGACACCGCCTAAAACCACACAGGTAATCACGTCAAATTCAAGTCCTTTACCTACGGTACTCTGAGCAGAGTTGGCACGTGATAAAAGCACGATACCAGCAAGACCTGCAAAGAAACCTGATAAAGCATAGATAAGATATTTCACGCGGTTTACTCTGATTCCGGAAAGTTCTGCTGCTTCCTCATTACCGCCAATGGCATAGAAGTAACGACCAAAGTAGGTTTTATTTAGAATGAAACTACCAATAGCAAAGCAGGCAATCATCAGAAGAGCACAGATTGGCAACACATCAAAGGCTGACCAGCGTCCAAATATACCAAAATCTGAATCAAATCCGGCAATAGGGCGTCCTCCTGATATTAGGTAGGCCACTCCCTCAAACACGGTCTGTGAAGCAAATGTTGCAATCAGTGCAGGAATGCCCACTGCAGCCACCATCACAGCATTCACAAGTCCGATGGCAGTTGCCATTGCCAAGGAAAACAACACAGCCACCCACATATTGACCCCAGCAGATACCATGAGCCAGGCACATACCACATTCACTAAGGTAATAATAGAACCAATGGAAAGATCAATATCGGCAATCAGGATCACAAAGGTCATACCAATTGAGGCTATACCATAGTAGGAAACCTGACGTGAAATATTGATAATATTTCTACCGGTGATAAAAGTTCCGTCACTGGCAATGGCAAAGATGATAATCTCTGCAATAAATACCAGCCAGATTGCATGTTGCTTAAAAAAGTTGGAATTTATCATAAGTCGTGTTACTCCTTGGTCTCATCAGTAATACCTGATGCATAGGCCATAATTTTGTCTGAATTGAATTCTTCCTTGGCAAGTTCGCCTGTCATTCGGTTTTCTGCAAGTACAATGATGCGGTCTGACATTCCCATAAGTTCCTCCATTTCCGATGAAATCATGAGAACACTGCGTCCAGACTCAACCAAATCATTGATTAACTTGTAAATTTCATACTTGGCTCCCACATCAATACCGCGGGTTGGCTCGTCAAATATAATCAGCTGACAGTCTGCGGCCAACCATTTAGCCAGAATCACTTTCTGCTGATTACCGCCGGAAAGATTTTTCACAAGCTGATTGAGTGTTGGACATTTAATCTGAATATCCTTACGGTATTTTTCGGCAATCTCAAGTTCAGTTTTAGAATTGATGACACTAAACCGCGAAATTCGCTCATAAATCGGCATATTGATATTGTTTTTAATTGAATTACCCAATAAGGCTCCGTGACGCTTTCTGTCTTCAGGCACTAGAGCAATACCCAAATCGATAGCCTCACGAGAAGATTTAGGACAAATTTCTTTACCATTCAAAAGCATTCTGCCTGATTCTATTGGTTTAGAACCGAAGATAACCTCGGCAAGTTCGGTGCGCCCTGCGCCCACAAGTCCACCTAACCCCAAAACTTCACCAGCATGCAGCTTAAGGGACATGTTCTTATCGCCATTACCACAGACATTATCTAGTTCAAGAACTACTTTATCCTTATTGATACAGTTTTTGCGAGGAGGATATTTCTGAGTCATCTCGCGACCAACCATAAGTTTAATTAACTCGTCCACCGTGGCCTGAGGAGTAATCAGCGTAGTAACATACTCACCGTCACGTATAACTTCAATGCGATCACTTAAACGGAAAATCTCCTCAAGACGATGAGAAATATAAATAATGGACACTCCTTTAGTACGTAGAAGTTCCACGACCTTGAACATACTCTCTACTTCTGCTGAAGTTAAAGGAGCACTTGGCTCGTCCATAATGAGGACCTGGGCATTCTGCTGAATGGCCTTAGCAATTTCAATCATCTGCTGATAGCCTACAGAAAGATTTTTTACCAGTTCCTTAGGATTAATCTTAATATGCAGTTGTTCAAAGGCTTTCTGAGCCTCTCTTTCCATGGCTGCTCTGTCGATTATCATACCTTTGCGGATCGGTCTTCCTAAAAAAAGATTTTCCGCAGCCGACAGCTCGCCTACATTGTTAAATTCCTGATAGATGACCGCAATACCATTTTCTGAGGCTAACTGCGGAGACATTCTGTCAAATTCCCTGCCATTAACTCTGATTTTGCCGGAAGTTGGAATTACTGCTCCGGTACAGCATTTAATCAGTGTGGATTTACCGGCGCCGTTCTCTCCAATAAGGCCTAAAACCTCACCGCGTCTTAGCTGTAAAGTAACATCCTTGAGCGCTACCACACCTGGATATTCTTTACGGATATGCTCTAGCTCTAGAACATAATTTTCTTCACTCATATCCATACTCCTACTGTTTGTATACCGCCTCAAAAGAGGCGGCTCTTATGGCGTCAGGTACT
>CACYBT010000426.1 GCA_902772715.1 uncultured Succinivibrio sp. | reverse complement strand
CATGATGACCTGTTTAATACTAGTAAAGAAGAAAAGAGATCTTTGTTAAGAGGTATTGCAGATTCTACTGGTTATATAAGGAAAAGTAACAAAGCATATGGCCAAGAGGGGGCTCATCGTGTTTATATTGAAATTCCTGGTAATTGGTATTTAGTTATTGATATCGCAAATATGTTAAGGGATGTGGATATTCCTGTACAAACTATTGATTTTGGACATCCAAATTTCCGTGATGGTAAACTTAGAAAATATAATGAAGGACACCCAAATTTTTGGAAGAAAGAACATCAAGTTAAAATATATGCTAATGAGTTTCTCCCTGTAGGATTTAACATCCAACACAAACAGGATGCTCTTAAAAAATATGCTGATGAGCTGTTAAAATTCATGGATCCTAAAAAAACTCATAAGTTTTATTGGGAGAAAAAAATAAAAATTGCAAAAAAACTTAGTCACCCAGGTGAGAATGACCCTAGTTTACCATATGATTTAATAGGACTTCATTTTGACTCTTGGACTGAACTAGCAAATTATTTAGGGTATGTGCCAAAATGTTAATCTTGAAATTGAATTATATGAACCAATGCGTTTATGGTTCAAAGAATATCTAGAGGATAATTATAAAGGTTGTAAGATTGAGACTTTTGATTCTCATGCAAGGACTTTAGATCTCTATTTAGAAGAAGCTGGTATCATCAATCAGTATTCACAAACTGTAGGATTAGATATTCAGATTGATGTGTTAGGAATCATCAGAAGAGAGAGAGGAATAGCAGAAATCGCTTTTATAGAAGCAAAAAAGACTCCACTCAATCTTCATGATTTAGGTCAGTTATGGGCATATTGTAAATTATGCAGACCATCAGAAGCTTTTCTTTTATCTTCAGCAGGTATGGGTAGTTTAGATAAAATACTAAATAACCTAAAAAGAATAGACCTTCTAGCATTTGGTGATGGTAGGAAAATAAGAAATATGCAGGTAGCCAAATGGGACATTAGCAAAAATAGTTTAGATTATAAAACTTTAGTTCCTAAGAAATAATGTTTAGTGTTGATTTAAGTTTTGAGAAATTGATAGAAAAGTATTATATCGAATTCCTATTTTCTTTTGCGGTCGGTTTGCTCCTTTATATGACAGCTTTTGATAAGGAATGGGAGTGGCCTACACTAGTGGGGTGTGCGCTTTTTCTTATACTACGTTTGGCGGTGATATTGCAAAAGAAAAGAAATTCTAATAAAAGAAATAGGTATTATAATGAGTTAATGCAAAATAGAATAGAGAAAAACGAGAGAGAAATGAGAGAGGCAGCTAAAATTTTTTTACATAATTGTACAGAAATAGCTGTGTCTTTATATAATCATCCAAAACATCCTGGGGAGAGAGAAAATGAAAGATATGTTTCTTTTGGGGAACAACCTGGTTTTAATTATGCTATTCAAGTTAGTCATCTTTCATTGGATTCTTTTAATGATAAATATCATTTTTTATACTGTGACAATGAATTGGAAGCTTCACATGGTGGTATAAGGCATATAGTATTTCATCCGATATTTTATGAGCTAGTAAAAAAGTATATAGAAACAGGTATAATTTCATTTTGAAAATAGTTTAATTATCTAGGACCCATTTCATTTTTAAAAAAATAAGAATGCATCATCCTAAATGGAAGATGCATTCTTTGGTTAAGCCATAAAGTTTTAAAAATAGTAATCAAGACCTTCACTACTAGTCTACTTACTTACGCTTGCTAGAGGTTTTATCCTCTTTCATAGATATTCGAGACTCTCGTTTTTTTACCTCTTTGAGTCCTTCTTCAATATACCATGAATCTTTTGTTGTAGAAATATAAGTAAATGGAAATTCGTATTTAGATGATGGATCTATTTTATTCCTTGCATCATAATACATAGGCTCTTTTGATACGTAATAATTATCTTCGTCAATATAGACAAAAACTTTAAATTTAGGACCACATATTGATTTTTGTTTTAACTCCTTTCTTTTCTGGGGGTCTTCTTCCACCACCATTAATGAATCCTCATTGTAATATGATGCTGTTTTACCCTTTTTGTATGAAAGACAGCTTTTCGCCACTTCAGGATGCCCTATCTTATAATTCCGCTGACATTCTGGATCTTCATTTTTATGTAGATAAAACTTGCAATACTTACAGTATTTCACATCGTAGCCCTTTTTATTCAAAAATGCCGTGCAGTTTTCTTCACAGCCTATAGAATTTTGTGGATTCAGGTAATTCAATTCTATTTCTGAATCTTTTTCTATTTTTGTATACATCTGAGAGCAAGGAAGCAATT
>CACYBT010000425.1 GCA_902772715.1 uncultured Succinivibrio sp. | reverse complement strand
GATCATATGACCTTTGATATAGCCCTTTTCAATCCAGTTGGACACTGTTTGGAGAGACACATCAAGGAGTCTTGCTGCTTCTTGTCTTGAAATCAGTCTTGCCATATTATCCAGACTCACTAATACATTTATATCTTTATAATTTGACTGCAAAGATACAATAAAAAAATGGAATAACGATAACATGCTAATTAATCTGTAAGAAAAAAGTAATTCAACGCTTATAAATGACGAAGTTCTTGTATTTGAGCAATGCATTATTGGAAAAAATGAACGTTTTTCATTAAATTTCTAGAATTATTCAGCAATTAAAGCTATATTTTAAAAAAAATATGTATCTTTGTAGCGATTATATAATAGTAAGATATGGCTGCTAACAAAGAACTTAATCGCTTAAAAGTGATACTGGTAGAAAAAAAGAAATCCAATCTATGGTTATCCAAAGAGTTGGGATGTTCTCCTACAACTGTATCTAAGTGGTGTACTAACTCATCACAACCTCCTTTGGAGATGCTGATGAGAATTATTAAACTACTCGACGTAGACCTTAAAGATCTCGTCAGGTTTGAAGAATTGGATAGAAATTAAGATGAAAGCAAAAAAGTTATTTACCCAAAGACATGGCAAAAGTATTTAAAATTATGGTCCCAGACAACTCATTAATATCGAGGACTCTTTACATAGAGTCACTCTCTACGGAGTTGTATGTAATAGATAGAACAGATGAAAAGTTTGTATCTGAGCATTCTGACGATTTAAGCAAGCCTGCTCTTTATATTCTTGCGAATAGAGACAGTAAGAAACTCTATATTGGGAAGACTGGTGATTCCCTTGGACGTTTGAGGAACCATAAGGCAAAAGACTTCTGGACAGAAGCTATTGTGTTTCATTCGAACCCAGGAACGGATACTTTGTCAACGACTGAGGTTGAATGGCTTGAAGCTAAGACTTATGACACAATAAAAGAATTAGGCTATTATGACCTCTCAGAGAACAAACAAAAACCCAAATACCCAACTCTAAAGAGAGATCAGAAGATTAACTGTCCTGAATATTTTGAAATGGCGAAGAACTATGTTTGTGCTGCAGGTTTTGACTTTTTCCTAAAGAATAAAACAGAAGAAGATAAGTTACTGCCTGACGAACCTGTTAAAAACCAGGCTATTGAGCATAATATATGGCTTCTGCCTTCAAAAAGAAAAAGGTTTGACCTCGAAGGTTGTTTTGATACCTTTGGTGAGGTATATTGGACTATGACAAACAATTTCAAACAGATGAAGAAAGGGGATACGGGCTATGTCTATAGTTCTGAACCGGATAAGGCTATCATATTTAGCTTTATTATATTAGATTGTGATTTGCCTTATTCTCCTGAAATGGATAGAGATAATCAGTTTTCTAAGTTGCCTGTAGATATGAAAAAACGTGTAAACTCAAAGTTCGCACATATCAAATTAAGTGGCAAAATACCCAATGATGTCCTTACGTTGGATATCTTAAAAAATCATTCCATGAATGGAGCTCCACAAAGTGCAATGGTTCTATCTCAAGAGAAATATAAAGATTTGCTTGATTATATTATCAACAACTTTAAGCCCCAAGAACAGAAGCCCCAAAACCTTATTCACTGTTCATTGAATAGAAATTCGGATGCATATGGGTTGTTTAATCCAAATACTGAGGTCTTAATAGTATTAAAGGACAGCAAAATTAATCCTAATCATCTTCCAAATCTGAAAGGGTCAGCTCTTGAGAAGAGAAATAGTATGATTAATAATTTTGCCAAGAAAGATGGCGATTATCTTATTCTAAAGCAGGATGTGTCCTTTGATTCTCCTAGTGGTGCTGCAAAGTTTTGCATTGGTGGTGCTGCAGACGGATGGATATCATGGATAGACGAGGAAGGAAGACCCATTAATGTATATAGAAAATAATATGTTATGAATAAAGAAGATTTAAAAAAAGAGATAGGTGATTTAATTTGGAAGATGGCCACCAACTTGGTACATGGTGGAAAGGTGTCACCAGTGCAGTTTATGGACTATACACTGGGTGCATTGTTCTATCGCTTCATCTCAGAGAACATCACCGATTATTGCAATCATTTGATGATTGAAGCAGGCGTTCCCAATGCTGACTATCTGCATATGAGTGATGAGAGGGCCGAGAATGCCCGTAACCAGATCGTGAAGGCTAAAGGCTTCTTTATCAAACCCTCACAACTGTTCAAGAATGTAGCAGATGGTGCCAAGAGCAACGACGAATTGAATACAACGCTGGCCAATAACTTCAAGGCTATTGAGGAGAGTGCTGTGGGTACTGCCAGTGAGGATGATGTTCGTGGACTCTTCAAGAACTTCAACACCAATGACATAGGCCTTGGTACTACTGTTGAAGAGCGCAATGAACTGCTGACAACGTTACTTGAAAGTGTGCGCGACCTGCCTTTTACCAAATACATGGAAAGTGGCTTGGATGTGTTTGGCATCTGCTATGAGCACCTGATTAAGATGTATGCGCT
>CACYBT010000424.1 GCA_902772715.1 uncultured Succinivibrio sp. | reverse complement strand
TAATTTCATTTTTATGTATTGCGTTTACATAACTTTTATGTTATAATCTTGTTTGGTAAATATTCCAAAAGAGGGATTTGGGATATAGGAAACATTGAAAATTAAATATTTTATTTTAGAAAGGAAGAATTTTATGTCATTATTTTGGATTATCTTTTCTTGGATTTGTGTGATTACACTTTTCCAATTAGCCGCAACTTTTACAGAAAACTCAACCGTCGAAAACAAAAATGACTCTAAAATCATTGGAGTTATTTCCAAAAAGATTATTGACTTCAAAAAAATTTCTATCGCGATTCTTCTTATTATTACACTCTTAATTGTTGCTGCAAATTCCTACTATATTGTATCGGAACAGCAATGTGGTCTTGTATGTACATGTGGCTACAACGAACCTGTAGAAACAGGCTTTCATTTAAAGTGGTCGTTTCTTTCAGAAGTTCAGCTTTTTGACAGTACCACTCAAGGACTGTCAATTGGGTATGATGAGGCAACAAATGAGTCTGTTGATAAAGACAGTCTGATGATAACATCAGATATGAACTTTATAAATGCGGACTTTTTTGTGGAGTATCGCATTACTGATCCGATTGCCTACACATATTCAACAAGTAATCCAGAAGAGCTTCTGAAAAATATCGGCCTTGCAGCAGTTCGTAATACTGTAGGCCAATTCACAGTAGACGAAGTTCTTACAACTGGTAAGTCATCTATTGAGTCTAAAGTATTTGAAAACATCTCAAGTACTCTGGATAAATATAGTACAGGGCTTAAACTTGTAAATGTGAGCATTCAAGACACAGAAGCTCCAACTGATGCAGTGAAAAATGCTTTCCAAGCAGTAGAAGATGCCAAACAAAATGCTCAGACAAAATTAAATGAAGCTGAGCAGTATACAAATGAACAGCTTCCTGCCGCTGAAGCATTTGCGGCCCAAACCCTTTCGCTTGCAAATGCATCGAAAATCGAAAGGATTAACGAAGCCACTGAAGAAGTTGCAACTTTTGAGGCTCTGTTCAAGGAATATGAAAAAAATCCAGAACAGGTTAAGACGAAGCTGTATTATGACACTTTAGGTAAGGTTTTGCCTAATATGCAGTTAGTTATTGGCAAAGATAGCAAAGTTGTGTATGTTACAGGCAATAATAATTACCTTGCAGATACAGTTTTATCTGAATCCAGCAGTACCACAAAAACAGATTTTAGCTCAGAAAACAATGACTAAATAATGGAGGTCTATAATATGAAAAAACGCATAATTACATGTTTGGTTGCTATTGTATTTATCATCATAATATCACTTGGATACTTCGCATTTCAGTACAATATGAAGGAATACCACACGCTGGTATTTTACTTCGGCAAAGTTGTTAATGAAAAGGCAGATGAAGGACCTTTTTTAGTATGTCCATTTTTAAATACGACTAAGGCCATCTTTACAGGTGAGAGATTGTATGATCTTCCTATCACCACAGTAACTACCGTTGACAAAAAAAATATGATCTGTGATGCCTATGTCACATGGCATATCACAGATACAAAAAAATATTTTCAGAAGCTTAACTCGCCTGAAACTGCTCAGTCGAGAATAGATGTGGCTGTCTACTCAGCTATGAAAAATACAATAAGTAGCTTGAGTCAGGACGAGATTATAACTGGCAAGGACGGTTCACTTTGCCAATCTATACTTAAAAGAATTGATGTGGCTGACTATGGAATAACCGTATCAAATATTGACATCAAGGTGATGGATCTGCCGGATGCTAATAAAGAATCAGTCTATCAGAGGATGATCTCCGAGAGAAACGCCATAGCCGCAAAATATACAGCTGATGGCAATCGTCAATATCTCGAAAAAAAAGCTGAAGTTGATGCAAAGGTCAGACAAATCAAATCTGATGCCGAAGCCGAAGCTGCTAAGACCGTTGCAGAAGGCGAAAATGAGTATTACAGCATACTTGCTGACGCATACGCAAAAAGCAGAGAGAAAACAGAGTTCTATGATTTCTGGATTAGTCTTCAGGCGTTGGAAAAGTCTTTAGCAAATGGTGGAACCTATGTAGTTGATGAGAATTCACCTCTTTATGAAATTCTCAATTCCAAGACTACAGTTACAACACCACAGTCTGAGAACTAACTAAAACCTAATTTTCCTATATCCCTCTCTCTTTCCCATTTTACTGCATTTAGTAAAATGGGATTTTTATTTTTTATTCTCCCTTAAGTTCACTTTTCTTTTTTCAAATATCTTATGTTACATGTCACAGTCAAGAATTGTTTTGTTGGCTATTATATATAATGTACAAACTTTTACTCTGTTGATGTGTACTTCTGGTTAAATACACTGGTGAGTAAATTATAGTTATATTTCCATATTCTTATTTGAATTTTCATTCTTTTGAATTTCTGACTTATATAAATCAATAGCTATTCTTCTAAAATCTTGCATAATAGATTCCATTCCCGCAAAATTTTTTTCTGCATTACTTATAATTCTTATT
>CACYBT010000423.1 GCA_902772715.1 uncultured Succinivibrio sp. | reverse complement strand
CTCCATGTTAAAACGCGCGTGCATTTTTTCACTCTGCTCTCTTTTATCAAGAGGGCGCTCACGCGGATCGACAATCGAAAGCACTGACACAATAATTAGGATCTCCCTAAGGGCCCCGACTCTGGAAGCCTCTACAAGCATGCGGCCTAATCTTGGATCTACCGGCAGTTTGGAGAGCGCCTTACCGATTGTGGTAAGTTTGAATTGCTCTTTGGCGCTTTCCTGAGCGATGGTTTTTACGGTCTCTCCCTTAAGATTGGGGGCTTTTTTTACAGTATAGTCTAGAGCCTTTAATTCATAGAGCTCTCTTATACCATCACTTATCTGACGGGGAGTTGGAGCATCAATAAAAGGGAAATCTCTAATATCTCCTAAATTTAGTGACACCATGGAGAGGATCACGGAGGAGAGATTGGTTCTTAGGATCTCAGGATCGGTATACTCATCACGGTTTAAAAAATCCTCTTTGGAATAAAGACGCACACAGACACCGGCACTCGTACGTCCGCAGCGTCCTGCACGCTGCGCCGCGCTGGCCCTGGAAATCTTTTCAATATGCAGCCTCTGCACCTTGGTATGCGGAGAATAACGGCTGATTCTGGCGGTACCGGGATCAATCACATATTTAATAAAAGGTACCGTCACTGAGGTTTCGGCGACATTGGTAGCAAGCACAATGCGTACTTTATTGTGCGGGGCAAAGATCTTGTTCTGATCACTGATGGCAAGTCGCGCATATAAAGGCAGAATTTCCACATTATAAAGGTGGGCTTTAGACAAAAACCTGGCCACATCCATGATTTCGCGCTCCCCGGGGAGAAATACCAGAGTATCGGCGCGGCCGTAGTTAGTAAACAGATAATCAAGACCTTTTAAAATGCCGTAGCGCAGATCCTTTTCACAATCCTCGGTATCATCCTCTTCTTCGGCACTGTGCTCAAGATTTGGAAGATAGACCTGCTCTACAGGATAGGTGCGGCCTGAAACTTCAATAATAGGCGCATTGTCAAAATGTTCTGCAAAACGTCTGGTATTGATGGTGGCAGAAGTAATAATCAGCCTTAACTCAGGTCTTTTTTTGAGGATCTGCTTAAGATAGCCTAAAAGAAAATCAATATTGAGCGAACGCTCATGCGCCTCATCGATAATAATGCAGTCATATTTTAAGAGCAGTCGGTCCGACATGGTCTCTGACAAAAGAATGCCATCGGTCATAAGACGAATGTAGCCGTCATCCTTAGAGACATCATTAAAGCGTACCTTATAGCCGATATTAGAGCCTAAAGGTTCATTAAGTTCCTTAGCAATTCTAAAAGCCACGGCTCTTGCGGCAAGACGGCGCGGCTGGGTATGGCCAATCAGCCCCCGTCTGCCAAGCCCCGCCTCAAGACACATCTTAGGCAGCTGCGTGGTTTTGCCCGAACCGGTTTCACCGGCCACAATTACTACCTGATGCGTAGTAATGGCCTTTATAATTTCCTCTTTTTTTAAAAAGACCGGCAAATCTTCCTGGTAAATTAACTTGGGCTGATGGGCAAGGCGATTTTTTGCATACTGAAGATACTCCTCATACCATGAGGAAATATTAAGCATAGCCTCGACTGTACGGTCATCCTTGTCCTTATTTGCGTATTTTTTTAGGGAAGAGAGCCTGCCCCTGAGAAGATGTTCATGAAGACAGGTCAGCTCATGTAATTTGGGGGTGAGAGCGGCAATAAACTGCCTGATGTTTGCAGAATAGCTCATCAGTTATACTCTTCATCGTCATTGATACTGTCAAAGAGTGCCTTCTGTGCCTGCTGTCTTTTTTTCATGAGCTCATTTTGCTCATGCTTCTGCAGCATCAGCCGGTTCTTGCGCTGACGCTCAAACTCCTGCTGCATTTCTTCACGCAGATACAAACCGGCACGGTGGATCTTGTCACCTTCAAGGTCGACAACCACCAGGGTAACCTTGATAAGATTAACCTGATCCCCAGGGAGCGGGAAACCGCCAATGTGATAGGACATAAAATCGTTTAAGGTCAGAGTGCGCTCATAGGAGGTCAAATCAATATCATACTGCGTAGCGAGATCGTTCATGAGGGTTTCCGCCTCATAAATCTTATCCCCCTTGTATAAAGGACGTCTTTTCAGTCGTAAAGAATGTGAAAACAGCCCGTTTAACATTATTTCATCGGCATCACGTCCTATAATGGAAATGATATCACCCATAGCAATAGTGGTATCTCCATGGCACTTGATCATCTTGCCGTCACGAAACAGAGCCGCCACACTCACTCCTTTAGGAAAAGGAATGGTATTCAAAAGAGCCCCGTCAAAAGAAGGCTCCTTTAATCTGTAACTTAAAAGCTCATAATCATCAGACAGCATAATGCCGACATCTGATTTCGTGATGGGCACGGAGACAGACGGCGTACACACGCCTAAAAACCTGGCAAAACTAACGATAAAAGAGCCCTGGAAAAGCAAGGAAACAATCACTACCACAAAGGCCACGTTAAAATACAGCTGCGGCGCCTCCAGTTCTTCAAATACCGGGTAAATGGCAAGTACAATAGGTACCGAACCGCGTAATCCCACCCACGACAGGAATAAAACATCCTTGAAGTTATAGGCCTTAAAAAAAGGTTTGACGCAGCAAAAAACCGCAATCGGTCTTGCAATTAAGGTAATCACAACAGCAATAACCACTCCCGGCCACACATAGTTGACCATTTCATGAGGGGTCACCAGTAAACCCAGCATTAAGAATAAAGTGATCTGTGAGAGCCAGGTAAATCCTTCTGATACCGGTAGAATGTAGCCTACATGGCGGGATTTCTGATTGCCCACACACATGCCGATGATAAAGATGGCCAAAAAACCAGAGCCCCCGAGGTAACTTGTAATGGCAAACCCTACAAGACCGATACCTATCACCAGCACACAGTAAAGGCCCACTCCCAGAGAAATGGAACTTATGATGAATCTTGCAAAAAGTCCCACGAGAATGCCGACTAAAATACCAAAGCCAAACTGCGTCACAAAGAGAATGAGCGCATCGGCCACAGAGGTGGCTTTAGAGGAGGCAAAAGCAATCATGGTGGTGGTAAGGAGAATGGCCATAGGATCGTTGGTGGCCGATTCTATCTGCAGCGCACTTGAAACGTTATTTTTTAAGGTAACTCCATCATTTTTGGAGAGAAGCGAAAACACGGCAGCCGCATCAGTAGACCCCACTATACAGCCTAAAAGCAGAGACTGGATAAGGGAGATATCCAAAATCAAATAGGCAATAACCCCGGTCAGGCCAGAGGTCATCACTACTCCCACGGTCGCCAGTACCACAGATTCTGCCGCCACGGACTTCATGGTGGTAAAACTGGTTCTAAGACCGCCATCCAGAAGAATGATGGCCAGCATCAGGTTGGCGATAAAGAAAGCGGAATCATAATCGGTATAATGGATATTAAGGATGATCCCGTCCTCACCTGTAAGCATACCGATACCTAAGAACAGGAGGAGGAAAGGGGTACCAAAAAAAGTTGACAGCCGCGAGGCAAAAATGGCAAAGGTAAGCAGGAGACCTACAATGAGGAAGGTATAATTTAAATCAAAATCATTCATTTTTTGTAAATTATTCCTGTACCAGCCTATCTGTTTTGTGCACTTTGAGATGATGTTTTAGTCTGCGCTTTCACAAGAACTGTCAAAAAGAACTGTCTAAATCCGCAACTCCTGTAATTTTAGCAAACAACGCATGTTATTGCATGGATTTTATGATAAAAAATGTTATAAGAATTAAGGCCGTCAAATTTTAGTGCACATTTGCAGTTTTAAGGCCCAGCAAGATAGGCTATAATTTTAATATCAAAACACAAAGGATCTCGCATGACAAATTCTTACCAAAACATTGATCCCCAAACGCATGTATTCGCCAAAGGAGACCATGTGGCAGTCTACTATACACCGAGCCAAGAGACTCCATTCTGGTTTTGGCATCACGGGATATGTGTGGGTTATGAGGATAACATCCCCTATTTCATCAGTCTGTCACGCAAAGGGCTACGTAAGGAAACTCTCGAGGAATTTTCTGAAAACCACGAAAGAATGCGTCTTTATTCTCATGACTTTAAAAAATTCTCACGTGATGAGGTGGTAATGCGGGCGTATGGCTGTCTTTTAAATGCGCAAAATCCTGATTACAAATACGATCTTTTGTCCAACAACTGTGAGCATTTTGTCAATTACATCATTGAAGATAACAAAAAAAGTTCGCAGGTAAGACATACGCTTGGCGCTACTGCCGTAGGTCTTGCCACCCTCGGAATCGTGGGCGCAGGCATTATAAGTACCATCAATAAAAACCGCCATAAAAATATCTGACCATGCACAATCAAGGCTTAATTAGGATCCCCTATTATCCCCAGTTACAGGTTTTAAACCGTGAAGATAAAAACGGGGATTATCTGTGCTCCATCCTCTCCATTTTTCTATACTGGTATGCAAAGGAGCGCTATGTGCGCTTCAATCTGCGTCAACACGGCAGAATTATTGCCAATCATCTTGGCCTTTCCTCAGAGGCTCTCACTGAGGCCATAGATTATCTTATAAGGCTTAAGATCCTAAGTAAAAGTGTCGAGAAAATTGAAACTAAAAGCGACAATCCCCTAAAAAAGATTAAATACAATGAATACCTGAATTTTGATTTCCACGCGCTGCATGAAAGACTTGCCGACAAGGGAGTGCACATCAGTGTCAAAATGCTGCGTTTGGCCGCAGATGACGGTTTTGAATTCTACACCCACCTTATCCCCAAAAAAATGCCGCAAACCCAGGGCTTAAAAGGTGCCATCAAGGGACAGCGCTTTTTAGAAGGAGCCATTATGGCTGCCACCTTGCTGTGTACCCTGGCCCAGAGCGAGGAATATAATGAATTTACCGCCAAGGCCCTCTCTGAAGGCTATAGCGTGCTCTGTAAAAAACCGGTAACTCCAGCAGAGCTCGCAGAAAGATATCTTAGGGAAGGAGAGCGCGCAGTTGATATTGATCTTACCGATGGAACCTTTTTTATCCCAGATGGCGATTATTTTGGCGCCTATACTCACCAAACCTGGCACAGCGGAAAACAAAGGGAAGCACGCATTCTAGGATGCGCCTTGTATCTTGCATTTACCTATGAGCAGGGACCTGCCTATTTTAGCGATCTTGCCTGTGATGAGATTACGGAAGGTTTAAGGCTTCTTTACCGACTTACAGGAAAAAAAGGCCTCATTGGTGACTACTATTATGAATATCAGGATGTCACTGCCGATGAAAAAATTCTGCTCATGAAAAAATTCAGTACAATAACAGAATGAATTTCCAAAAAGGCAAGGTACTAAAGCTCATGGAATGAGGCGATGATCGTGTTTCTTGTCTTATCATCCTTACAGTTTATAACTGCCCTATAGAGAAACTTAAAATAGGTGCATGCCACAATATCCTGATTTTTTTCATTAGTGAGCGCCTTTAGTACCACTCTGTTCCTGCTGTTCTCAGCAGTACTGTAGTACTGAGAATAAACCTCATCCATAAGCGCCATTAACTCTTCGCGCCTGCTTTTAGCAAAACG
>CACYBT010000422.1 GCA_902772715.1 uncultured Succinivibrio sp. | reverse complement strand
CAATGCTGATGAAAAAAAATTAAATAATGAGCTTTTTGTGCATCAGATTGCAGGAACCAATTCAAAGTTCTATGCCACCATGGGCGATGACAATGCTTTTTTTGATAAAACCAAAATGCATGTACGCGAAATTGGGAAGATGCCATATACTGAAGATAGCTATAAAGGCTTTGGCGAAATTGGCCTTATTCTTAATCCTTATGGCAATTCAAAACTCAAACTAAATTTCGGCATAAAAAAGATTTATGAGAATAATAATATTCGTGGCACATGGTTATCAATTGAATCCAACTATAATTTCTGATTAAGTTTATCTTCCTTGCAGTCATTGTCAGACCTATACGGTAATTACTATTCACCGCTTTTTAAATTCCCAAAAACAGTGAATAAAACAGACTTTTAACAAAGTTATTTTCAAATGATGCCATTATGAAAGAGATCAGTATGATTGAGTTTTATTTGGGTGATATTACAACGCTAAAAACAGATGCCATTGTCAATGCTGCTAATAACAGTCTTTTAGGCGGAGGTGGTGTTGATGGAGCCATACACAGAGCAGCCGGGCCAAAACTTCTTGAGGAATGTCGCACCAAAAATGGCTGTCAAACAGGACAGGCGTGTCTTACCAGGGGCTATAATCTCCCTGCAAAATATGTAATACACACAGTAGGTCCTATCTATAGAAATGGAAAAAATAATGAACAGGAACTTTTAGCATCTTGCTACATTGAGTCTTTAAAACTTGCCCAAAAAGAGCATATTAAAAATATTGTCTTCCCTTCAATATCTACAGGAGCCTACGGTTATCCTGTAAATCTTGCGGCCCCTGTTGCTGTAAAAACCGTTCTTGAATTTTTTAAGTCACACCAAGATATTGAGCTTAAGGTAACTTTCTGTCTTTTTGATGAAAGAACATACAATGCCTATGTCAATGCCTATGCCCAATTACAACAGGAAACTCTATAGGCTTTACTGTTCAGAAACCTTTTTCCAGGTGACTTCATTACGAACATATAAAGGTAAAGCCTCGGCAGCATCAACTGCCAAATTATCCTGAAAAATTTTCTTGGCGGCAGTAAGAGCATACATAGCCGAAGGATACTCACATATAAGCGGGCAGTCCTCAAGTCCTTCCTTTACAAGATAGGTAAGACCAGTTCCCGCGCCTATCAATGAGCCATGGGTGTTTAACTTTATATAATTGTAAGCATCCCGATAGGACAGAACCGCTTCATGATCAATTAGCAGCAGCTCCTCACCTACAACTTTATACACCCCAAGATAGACTTCATCCATACGGGCATCAATAGCGGAAATGACATAGGAGGGATAATGCGTACTTTTGGCAAGAGCAGCCTGGGCAAGCATGAAAAGTGAAGTAATTCTCGCAACTTTAAGATCAAGTGCCAGAGCCAATCCCTGCACGCATGAGGCACCTACACGTACCCCGGTAAAAGAGCCAGGTCCCACCCCCAAAGCCAAACCGGTCAAATCTTTTTTGTCGATCTTGTTTTCTTTTAAAAGTTCATCGATCATGGGTAAAAGCATTTCGGCATGCTGATGGGCAGTAATTTCTTCCTTATAGGAGATCACATCTTCGTTTAAAAGTGCTACTGAGCAGTTTTCAGTAGCGGTATCAATACACAGTAGTTTCATAGTATCTTTAATTTTAGTCTTTGAGTGTAAAAAAATTAAACCCTAATAAATGATTTTGACAGGCTCCATCTTATCAAACCAAGTTCATTCCTACCAAAGAGGCAAAGAAATAACCAAGGCTTTTTCTAAAACTGCCCTCTTTTAAGGTTCATTTAAAGCCCATGCAGTTGTTTCTGCCCTTCTCTTGTTGATTACTCCAACCATAACGCTTTTTACAGCATATTTCAGTCTTTTTGCCATAACATTGGTAAAATGTCTCTAATGGTGCCACAACAGAATTAGTCATTGCCTTTATATTTTTTAATCCACAGTTACACTGTCTTGACAGCTCCCCATGGCTGAAGCCAGGGGATTCCTATTACCCTACTGATGTTATCAGCT
>CACYBT010000421.1 GCA_902772715.1 uncultured Succinivibrio sp. | reverse complement strand
CGCACATACCACACATACAAAGAGCCCTTCTTTCCTAAGGACACAAACAAACATGGATGTAATAATAATATAAAAGCCTAAAACCCTATCATATTCTTCAAAGCAATTTATAAATAGATACAAAAGCCATAAAAAAGCCACGTAATAGAAAATATCTTTTACTTCAGTCATAACAAATGTTGGAAATACGGGATGAAGCAAAAAAAGGATTAATACAAGCCACCTAATTATGTAACTTGTCTTCCACTTATTAAAAAAAACAAAATTATAGGCCAATGTTATTGCTAATAATAAAAACTGCAGTGCGACGTAAATGGTACAACCATAATTATCATTGCCCAAATACTTTCCGATATCCATAATATATCCCATCAACAAAGTACCTATAACCGGATGATGATTGGTCCATATGACAATTCCATAATAACCTAAAAGTGCGCTTACTGCATCCCATTGAAGCATACCAGGAAAAAAAGATATAAAATATGGTGTCCAAAAAAGGCAAATTAAAAGAAAAGGATATAATAATGAATGCTTATCAAAAATATGACAATTGATGGTATTAACAAAAGTATTATTTTTCTTTGTTTTTAATCCTTGTTCACACGGAACCTTTAAAAAGCTCCAGCCCAATTCAAAAAGAGAAGCATAAATCAGTCCGTAGCCAATAGCAGCTAATAATGATAAAACAACAGCAAAAACCACATCTTTACTGAAGAATTTCATACTATTATACAGCATGAAATTCCGGCCCAAAACATTAATAAGTCCTGCAAAAAATCCTATAACTATGGATAGCATCGAATAATTACTTACTTTGTTTATAACATATTTGTAAAAATAATAGTACATTATGAAAAAAAATATGCCAAAAATCATATTGGCAGATATGCTAATGGAAGGGTTTGTAAAAGATACTACATTTAAATCGCTATGACTATACATTGATGCAAACAATGATAGAAAGGAAAAAAGTAAAGCTTTTTTATGCACCATATGACATTGAACCATATTTATTAACCACCTATTATTGCAAAAGAACTTTAACAGAACAGTAAAACCTTCTTCTGCATTCAGTAATTCTACTTTACTGCTTTTTTAATAACTTAATACTTTTTTGTTAACAGCATCTGGATAATATTCATTTTTATTTCAAAATCTTTTCGACTATTTTTAGCATTGGTATCCAAAACCAGTCCGCAAACAATCGATAAGAATGCCGCCAACATCAGCATTACGCTGACAATTAATGTTGGAAATCGTGGTACCAAACCAGTACTCAGAAATTCCAAAAATACTGGAATAAATAATATCAAAGATGCTATCCCTAAAAATATCGAAAATGTGCCAAAAAACTTTAACGGCTTGTAATCTCTAAACAAATTAAAAATAGTTAATAACACTTTAAAACCGTCCCGATAGGTATTCAATTTACTATGGCTCCCCTGTGGACGATCTTTATAATTTACAGGAACATTACAAATTAATAAATTGTTATCCAAAGCGTGAATCGTCATCTCTGTTTCAATCTCAAAACCTTTGGATAAAACAGGAAAACTTTTCACAAATAACGGACTAAACGCGCGCATGCCTGTCATCACATCTAAAATCGGTTCTTTAGGTTTCCACAAAAAATTAATTGAGTTACGTACCAGATCATTGCCAAAGCTATGAAAACGTCTTTTATTTTCTAAAAAATAAGTAGATGAAAGACGATCACCTATTACCATATCTGCTTTTTTTTCAATAATCAATTTACACATTTTAACTGCTGCTTCGGCTGGATAAGTATTATCGCCATCTACCATAATGTAACAATCAGCATCAATATCCCGAAACATGGAACGCACTACATTCCCTTTTCCCTGCCTGTATTCTCTGCGAACAAAAGCTCCAGCATTTTTAGCAAGATAAGCTGTTGCATCGGTAGAATTATTATCATAAACATAAATATCAGATGAAGGCAATACGTTCTTAAAAGATTTAACGACTTCCTGCACCGTTTGTTCTTCATTATAACAAGGAATTAGAACCGCAATTCGCACGTTCATTGATTTACACACTTTCTTTTTAGATGACATATATTTATAATGATTGATGGAATTTCATTTTTCCATTTGTTATTTTTTAAAACTATTCTACCAGCATGATATCTTGTAATTTGCTGATAGTAATTTAGTAAGCACAATTAT
>CACYBT010000420.1 GCA_902772715.1 uncultured Succinivibrio sp. | reverse complement strand
ATTTAAAATAATATTTACTCATCAGTTTGCCACAAGATACATAAAACAGTTTTGACAATCACACATGATTTTAAAGTTTTTACCGCTGACTCTTAAAGTATAGCCCGTAACCTTGCCTCCTTCTCTTGAACAGCATGCATATTTTCTGATAAGACAGAATCGGCTTTTTAAAACCGCCCCAAGTTTAATTAAATCTGGAGACCTTACATCTGCAAAATTCGCATCAACTATCTTAGCTCCAGTACGGCCGTAGAATTCGCGTGCCTTGGCATTCAAAACTACTCTCTTGTCCACAACCATAAAAGGAATAGGCGTCAGGGCTGCTTTGCTACCTAATGGCATAAAAGAGCGTTCCTCACGCTCATAGGAAAAGAACTTTTCCAAGACATCACGGCGCAAAGCATTAAGAAGAGAAACCTTTAGCGTTAGCCTACTTAGCTCTCCTTCAATATTAAGTCCTGTAAACTTGGTGTAACCATTGATTTTCTTGCCTAAAGTCTGAAGCAATTTATCATATCCTATGGCCTCTGCCTTTTCATCATAAGGAAAAGTACAGCTCAAAGCCACTTTCTTCTTATAGGATGAAACCGCTTCAAGAATAAGCGTCACATTTCTTTTCTCGGAAGTAATCCTAAGATTAAGTGCATAAGGCAGTGTTCTTGCATTTAAAGTTCTGCTCAAAAGAACAGTGAGATAATCCTTATCATAATTACGATACAGGATGCTCCCCTTTTCAAATTCAAGATTGCCCTGCACTAGAATTGTATAGGTCCGACCTTTAGCAGTTTGGACCTTACTGACTCTAAAGCCATCCACACTTAAAATACGCTCTGCAATATGCGGATTATGAGCATCACCACTCATTTGTTTTTTAAAATAGGTTAGACCGTCACCATTGTGAGGTTCATTATCCCCAAAGGTTTTCAGCACAATTTCAGTACCTTTAAAAACCTTATGATAATCAAGAATTTTCCCAAACTTTCCGCCCATGAATTTTGGAGTTACATCACAGTTAAGTGCATCCTTGTTATCTAAAAGCAGACCATCGGTAAAACCACGGTTAAAGGTCTTTTCTAAATTTAAGGTATAATCCAATGTACCGTCATTAGCATAGGAGGCTCTTACATAGTCACTGTTTTTTTTAGTAAACTCACAGAGTGCCGCATGGGCAAAGGATGTTGTGTTTATCACGTAGTCCTCATCCTTAAGACGCCCTTCAATCTTAAAAGATGTTACTCCTGCCCTAATGAGTTCTTCAAGATGAGGCACAAGATTGTTATCTTTAAGTGACAAAAGATGTCCTACAGCAATCTCATGCTCATGTTTAAACAGCTGCATTGGCAATCGACAGATTTGTGCACATTCTCCTCGATTAGCCGAACGCCCCTTGAGATAATCAGAAATATGACAGACTCCAGAGACTCCCACACATAAGGCTCCAAGAATAAAAGCCTCAAGTTTGAGATCTGGTGCGGCTTCATGAAATTTTTGAATATCAGACAAGGTAAATTCGCGAGGCAGAACTACCTGAGTTACGCCCCTGCTCTTAAAATAAAGCAACTTCTCCACACAATCAATATTACACTGTGTAGAAGCATGCAGCGCCAGTGTCTTTGGAATATCCAGGGAAAACAAGGCAGGATCCTGAATGATTAAAGCATCGGCCTCACAGTCATTGATGCCATAAATCAGCTCCTGTGCATAAGATAGTTCGTCGTCATAAAGAAGCGTATTGAAAGTAACGTGAACCTTAACGCCAAACAGGTGGGCAAACTCGCAGATTTTTTTTAAGTCATCAAGCGAGTTTTTGGCTGCAGCCCGGGCTCCAAAGGCAGGGCCGCCAATATATATAGCATCTGCTCCGCTTAGAATGGCACTTTTAGCACAAACAAGATCACGCGCCGGTGCTAAAAGTTCAAGACATTTATTCAATGGAGAAGACGGCATAAACACTAGATTCAATCATCTGTTTCTGGGGAGTATATTCCACCGTTTCAAAATCGGCATTGGCAGCAGGATTGGCCATAAGTCTT
>CACYBT010000419.1 GCA_902772715.1 uncultured Succinivibrio sp. | reverse complement strand
GCGGCAAGCCATAACTATCGGTTGGCGTCAAGATATTTTGCCATAGCCGCCTACCCATTTTTAAAGGGGGATGTGCTGGCTCAGCAGTCAGATGTATTATGCCGCAAGGCATATAAAATTATGCATGAAATTGATCCTCACAATAGCATTTTTCAGGAACATTCCCTTAATGTTGCAGAAAAAAAAGTTACAGGTTATCTGCATCTGCCTAATCTTGATAAGGTCTATCCCTGCGTAATTATTGTCTGTCCGTATGAGTCAAACATCACCGCCTTTTATTATTTTATTGAAAAGGAGTTAAAGGCTCATAACATTGCGGCTTTTGTCATTGAAATGCCAGGAGCGGGAGGCTGTGAGAAGTTAAATCTGCGAGATAATTATTCAGAGGCAGTGGAGGAGGCCGTTAAGTATTTGAGTAACCTAAACTGTATTGATGCCACCAATATCGGTATTTACGGCTATGGCATGGCGGCAGCGGTGGCTATTCGTGTGGCGATCCTTTCTGGAAATAAAGTAAAGGCACTTGCCTTAACCTCGCCCCTCGTACATTCTTTTTTTACAGATAAGAAAATTCTGCATGTACTGCCTTTGTGTCTGCGTTCTTCATTGTGTAATCGTCTTGATTTAAGTGCTGACTGCTTTGAAGACCTTATGCCACAGTTTAAGGTCCTATCTTTAAAGGAGCAGGGACTATTATCAGGGCGCAACTGTAAGGTAAACACGTTTGTGACTCTTACTGATTCAGACTTTGTCTCTGCTAATGATGTAAGTCTTTTGCAGTCTAATTTTGAGCATTTAACCATCAATCGACAGCCTAAAGATAAACCTTTGGCAGTATTTCACAAGGATGCCATGACCCAGATTGCACGATATTTTGGTGAAGTCTTTTACGGACAGGGATAAAAGGTCGTAAGAAGAGAGGATAAAAGTGACAATAAGACACAGTAAACGGGTAGTGATTAAACTTGGAACTAGTACTCTCACAAGGGGCTCACATAATCTTGATCGCGCTTTAATGCTTGAGATTGTAAGAGCAGTTATGGCTTTAAAAAAGCAGGGGTACGAGGTGATCCTGGTTTCCTCTGGTGCCATAGCCGCAGGACGAGAATTTTTAAATCAGATAAAACTGCCTAAAGATCTGTGCTATAAACAGATGCTTGCTGCTATAGGCCAGGTGAAGATTATTGAGGAGTGGGAGCATCTTTTTGCCATCTATAAGCAGAGAGTGGGACAGATTTTAATTACTAAGGCTGATCTTGAAAGCCGCGAGCGCTATCTTAATGCCAGAGATACGCTGCTTTCTCTTTTGGAGTACGATGTAATTCCTATCATCAATGAGAATGATGCGGTGAGCACACAGGAAATCAAGGTGGGGGATAACGATAATCTTGCGGCCTTAAGTGCCATTTTAACCGATGCTGATACCGTGCTTCTGCTCACCGATCAGATGGGGCTGTATGATAAGGATCCAAGAACCAATGAGGATGCCGCTCTTATTCGTGAGGTAGAGACGGTGGATGATAAAATTGTGAGCATGGCCTTAGGTTCAAAAGGTGAGCTGGGAACTGGGGGTATGGCCACCAAGATCAAGGCTGCTAAGACCTGTACGGAGGCCGGGATTACCCTTATCATCGGCAGTGGCGGGGAGCCCGCCTTTATTTGCGATTATCTTACAGGTAAAAAACCATGCACGCGTTTTTTACCATCCAAAAATCCGGTTTTAGCCAAAAAATCCTGGATTTCTGCTGCAACCTTGGTAAAAGGTACCATTGTGGTGGATGACGGTGCCTCAGAGGCACTGCTGCGTCATGGCAAAAGTCTTCTGCCAAAGGGGATCCAAAGCGTCGAACATGAGTTTTTGCGAGGGGCCAGCGTGGAAATTGTTTCTTCTAAGGGAGAGGTAATTGCCCGCGGGCTGACCCGCTATTCCTCAGAAGAACTTCTTATGATAAGAAAGCATGATTCAAAGGAAATAGAAAGTCTTCTGGGCTTTACGCACGGTGATGAGGCTGTGCATCGTGATGATATGGTAATTTTTAAAGAGAAATAACAATGTTTGATTTAATGCAGCAGGCCCAAAATACCCGCGAGGCCTCCTATACTCTTGCACAGATGAGTATCACCAAGAGAAATGCTTTGCTTTTGGCTATGGCGGATAATCTTGATGCTCATGAGAAGGAAATTTTTGCCATCAATGAAAAGAATGTGCTTAAGGCAAAAGCAGAGGGCCTGTCCTCAGCGCTTGTCGACCGCCTGACTCTTACCCCTTCTCGTTTTCTAGAAATGGTAGAGGGTGTCAGAAAGGTTGCCGCACTTGCAGATCCTATCGGAAAAATCAGTGACGGACGGACTCTTGAAAATGGACTGCATTTATACAAAAGGACTGTACCTTTAGGTGTTGTGGGAGTTATTTATGAGTCAAGACCGAATGTCACCGTGGATATTGCCGCTCTCTGTCTAAAATCTGCCAATGCCTGTCTTTTGCGTGGCGGTAAGGAGTGCTTTGAGACCAATCTCTATCTTAGCAGCCTGATTGCCGATAGCCTTTTTCAAATGGGTTTTGATAAAAACTGTGTGGGTTTTATCGCTGATACCAGCCGGCAGGTGGTCAGTGATTTCCTAAAACTTGATGACTATATAGATGTTATTATTCCGCGTGGCGGAGAAGCTCTGCAGCGTCGCTGTCAGCGTGAATCTTCAATTCCGGTAATTATCGGGGGTTTTGGGGTCTCGCATATTTTTGTGGATGATTCCTGTGCACTTGATAAAAGCCTGCCTCTTATTGAAAATGCCAAAACGCAGAAGCCTTCGGCCTGTAATGCCCTGGATACGCTTTTAGTTCACGAGGGAGTAAAAAAAGAGTTTCTAGAAAAGTTCTTAGAGTATTTTTTGGATAGCGGCATTCTAGTGCATGCGCATGGAGAGGCATATGACCTTTTGCAGGGCTATCCGCATCTTGTAAAAGGGCAGAGCGCGGACTTTGATAGGGAGTTTTTGGCAAAAGAGATGAATGTGGCTTTAGTTGCGGATGTCAGGGCCGCCCTATCTCATATGCAAGCCCATCATGCCATTCATTCTGATGCCATTTTAACTGACAGTCATGAGCATGCACAGTTATTTGTAACTAGAGCCCCTTCTGCCTGTGTCTATGTCAATGCCTCCACCCGTTTTTCAGATGGCGGGCAGTTTGGTTTAGGTGCGGAAGTGGCAATTTCTACGCAGAAACTGCATGCCCGTGGGCCGATGGCCTTAGAGGCCCTTACAACCTATCAGTATGTGGCTATGGGCTCTTATCTTAGTCGCCGTTAGTCTTAACAGCGAATACCTCCTTTTTGAGGATCTTTTCATCATCGGTGCATACACGCATGGCAGTGAGTGTACCGCCCATTACCGCCGAAAAATCAAGACAGTAGGCTTTGTCTTTTGCAAGTTCACAGTCTTTAAGACTGACTTTGGTGCCCTCCGGCCACAGCCAGTAATGTCCGAAAAATACTGGCTTTAAAAGGGGAGTAGCATGAAAATCAAGAGGAAGAGGTTTTTTAAGTTTTTGCAGTAGTTCCTCATCCTTCCACATCACAATGTCCCTGTAGGTAGCAGCCTTCTCCTGCCACCAGCGCGTTCTGGCAGAATCCCTTTTGGTGCCATCCTTGTCAAGGTAGTAAATTCCGTCTGGCAGATCAATTTCCGGGCCCTTTAAAATGATTTCAACAGCATCATACAGGGCTTTGATTCCGCCTTTGTTCAGTTTGGGCTTGGAGGATTTCACAAAGATCTCATCATTTAAAGCCACGTTGTTTTTATCAAGATAAGGTTTGATGAGACTTAGCTGTGGCTCATTGAAACAGGCATGCACACAGTTGAATAGTGGCAGTTCCACAAAGAAGGGGAGAGTTTTCATAAAGGCAATGGCCTCCTGATAGGTTTCAGGATTAGAAAAACTCTTCAAGAATACCTCATGGACTGCATCGTGTTTGGTTCTTAAGTGTAATGCGCGCATGATGGCATTGTACTCATGATTGCCTAAAAGACAGAGGGCTTTCTTTTGTTCAACCAGCTCTCTTACAAGAGTGAAGGTCTCCTTTTGTTTCTCTCCCCTGTCAATGATATCTCCTAAAAAGATGAGTCGATATTCGGCATCCGCTGACTCTTGCTTAAGACTAGTTTCAAGTTTTTCCAAAAGAGAGCACAGGGGATCGTACATGCCATGTACATCGCCTATAATATCGTAGATATGTGTGGTCATTGTCTTATTCCTTGCTTAACATCTTTTTTATGGTAATGGTATAAGGTAGCATCTCTGCATCTTCATGAAGATTTTTTACAAATTCAAGATGATGGGTAAACCCCTCGATAAAATCCTCAGGATGGTGTGATACATAGAGAATAGTAGTCTCTCCTTTCTGCATGATATCCGAGATAAAACTGTTGACCAGCGCTCTTGCATAACCGTCAAGTCCCTGCAATGGTTCATCAAGGATGAGGAGAGAGGGCATTTTGATGAGGGCTCTTATAATTAAAAGGAGACGCTGCTGTCCAAAGGACATGGAACGGAAGGACTGCTCTCTTTTCTCATAAAGTCCTGAGAGCCTCAGCCATTTTATCGCTGTATTTACTTCATCATCACTAGGTTTACTGTAAAGACCGATGGAATCGTAAAAACCTGAGAGTGCCACGTTGAGCGCCGAACCATTGACTCGATAGTCAAGATGCAGAGCCCCCGAGACCATGCCCAAATACTGTTTTATGTCCCAGATGGATTCGCCGTGACCGCGCTTAAGACCAAAGACTGTCACCTCGTTGGCGTATACCTGCGGATTATCGCCACTGATAAGAGAAAGCAAGGTGGATTTGCCGGCACCGTTTGGACCGGTGATAAGCCAGTTTTCGCCCTTTCTTATTTCAAGGTTTAAATTATCTAATACTTTTTTCTCCCCATAGGTTACGTTGACTTTTTCAAACTTTACCAGTATCTCAGAATTGCAGGACAGTTTACGGTATTTCACCGGAGTCTTTGGAATAGTGATACTCTTAAGTTGAGCCCGTCCTAAGAGGGCCTTTAAATCCTCGTCCTGCATCAGATTTTCCCGAGAGTCAATCTTAATAATAGCATTGTTTTTAATAATACCCATGGCACTAAGTGAGTCTGGAATCTCTTGGAAACGGTTAACAATGAGTACCACAGGAGTTTGATAATCCTGATGAATTTTGGCGATAAGCTCCTTTAGCTCTTCTCTTGTAGCAATATCCAAGGCATCAAAGGGGGTATCAAAGACCACAAGGTTAGGTTTTTGGGCAATGGCATGGGCTAGAAGTACCTTGCGCCCTTCCCCTCCTGAGAGCATGCGGATGGGAGTATCGAGGAGTTTGCCAAGCTTAAGTCCTATGACCATTTTTTCAATAATTTCCTTATCGTCATTTTTGAAAATGTAATTCGGGGTAATGCCTTTTTCTTCCTCTGCAGTAGTACAGTCAGAATTACGCATCTGATAATCATCCTCAAAATACTGCATCTGTTCTTCAAATGACACCAGGGTAGGATGATAGTTGTCAGGGGATACACCATTATTTAGCGTAAGTCTGCCGCTTAATGCTTTGGCAACTGAAGTTTTGCCTGAGCCGTTATCACCGATAAGGACAATAAGCGAATCTGGTTTAATGACAAGGTTGCCGATGGTGACGCTGAGTTTATCCGTAAGATAAAAGGAGGCGTCAGTAAAGGTAAGGGTTCTTGAAGTCATGAAATGTATCCTAACGTATTTTTGTAAGTTTATTACTTTGCCTTATTTTATCACCACCGTATCTTTTGCGAAGGAAAAATCCACCTTTTTGAATCAGAGTTTTGAGCAACTTTGAATCAGAGTTTAGAGCAACAGCGATGGGGTATAAACTGCGTCGCAAACCTCACAGGCATGAGTGTGGAAAGATGGCTTCTTGTTCTTTTGTTTTACTTTGAAGAATGAGTGGAATGAGATTACCTTTAAACTTGGTATTGGTGCGATTGACTTTAGATCTTGTAGGGAATTAAATTTCTGATCCGTTTATTATCAATAGAAGATCCGAGTTTGATTTAATGCAAAACAGATATTTTATGTAAATACTAATTAACAACAAAGGTAATAAAATCCAAAAGATATACTATT
>CACYBT010000418.1 GCA_902772715.1 uncultured Succinivibrio sp. | reverse complement strand
TACCCTTTCTTCTTATAATGATAAAAAAAGGCACCGCTTAATCTTTCCCCGATAAATCCCACTAGTCTTGAACCATATACTGAATATACTGCATAATTGGTTCTTTTATGGAGGTACATCAGTACTGAAAACAAACACTCACAATACTCAAAAAATATTTCCTTTTTCATAAGGAACATATTGTAAAAACAACCTTTGTTAAAAGGTAAATTTAAATATTCATTTATATCCTCGAATAGAAACGGATAGTTTTTTTCTATAAAATTCAGACTGTCATCAAGAACATTTTTCTTATGATATTGTAAATACTGGTCTTTGATAGTAAAAGAATCTCTACTATCAGATATACCTGCAGCAATAATGTCATTATCTCCGATAAACTCTTCAATACTGCTGTTTTCAAAATCAAAGACTCTACGATAGTGACAAAGACCAATATAATCAGGATTTCCAAGCTCAATATAATGCTTCCAGACCCAATAAACAGCTGTTAGCTCATTAAAAGAAAAGTTATATGCTGAAATATTATCGCCAGTATCATCACCTATAGTATTTTGATTAAGCCATTCAACATCATCTTTTTTCAAAATACCGTTTTTTAATTTCGTATCATTGATGACTCTGCCAACATTCACTGGGACAAACAACCTATCGTCAAAAAGTTTTGCAGGTTTATGATAGGCTACGATAATTTTACAAAAGCAATGTTTTATCATCGGGAATTTTATAAATAGTTTCAAAACAATATAAGGTGATTAGAAAAACAACCTTTAACAACAGGGAATAACTTGTTTAAAATTATTTGTACGCAATTTTTTCTATTGTATAACTTTTTAGCAAAACCTTGGTATTTCCACGCGGTAAAATACTCAACATACCGCCATTTGAATGGACAGGAATATTTTCGATAAAATGTCCATCCAATCTTCCATCAACAAAATCAGCAACTTTCAAGGTAAATTCTTTATGAAGGGTATGTCCATTTTTCATGTTGAATACAACTGAACATATTTCATCTGATTCAGAATTTTTTTCTAAAAGCCTCAATTCATAGGCAATACGATATTTTCCTCTATAAAAATTTAAAAATTCGTTCTCCAAAAGAGCATGATCTTTAGTCAAAACCAACGCATAATCATAATCAACTATCAAATTGTTTATACCCGCTAGCCTTAGCAAATCCTGTTTTTGTTTGTAAGTATAGCGTGCCGAGGTAACATAACCGTACTTTTCAAATAACGCTAGGATTTGATTGGAATTTGTATATACACCAAGTTTATCTGATATTTTTACATAAAAATATCCCTCATCATTGAGGGCATAATAATCATGATCAGGATCGGTAAAAATTACGGATTCTGCTTTTTTCAATTCCATATTTGACAAAGGAAGCAATCTTGAGCATATATTTGTCTGTTTTTTTACTAGATATGGAACATGCTCTACATATATGCAAATAGAATTGTCCTTTGTATCCCTGCGGATTTTGGAAATAAGTTCTAAAGTTTCATCAACATACTCTTCATAATACTTTTTTTTATGATTTATCATGTTGTTACATATACCAAACAATAGAATCCATATAAAAAAACATATGCCTAATTTAAGTACTAAAGACTTTATATTTAAGTTGCAGGATTTATTTTCAAATTCAATATGTTGGCAATCTGATTTTGGTAAACTCTCATCAGCACTGATATTACTATCAAATTTTTCATTGCTGCTCCCCCCTACTGAAGAATTCTGTTCATATAAAGGAACGGATGCAGAAAACAGATCATTGGGGGCAATTCCAAGTAATTTTTTGAATAAAAAAATAAAACCTAAAACAAAATATCTAATGGTACAAAAAACTAGCAACAGAAAACAGCCGATTATAGCCACTGTTTTAAGTAATTTATCCTGACTGCCAAGATTAAGTAATGAAAACAGCGTCTTCACATAATCATTAAAATCTGCGGCAAAAAAATAAATTACAGCACAAAATAAAATACAAAGAATAGAAAGCAGAAATTTAAGAATAATGATTTTCATAAAGGCAATTTTACATTAATAATTAGGAATAAATTCAGACTAAATTCCCAAAAATAATTATTAAACCACTTATTTAGTAGGAAAAGGAATGCCACAATTTACAGTGACTCTTTTTCTAACTTGCACAAATAACTGATGAAAAGACTGTGTAAAAATACTTAGAACTGAATTTTCCTTACTTTTAAAATCAGCAAATATCAATAAAATAAAGGGATTATAGCAAGGTTCGATATAATGATGTTCTATACAGGAGTGAATGCATACCAGAATAAAACACATTGAAACACTATAACAATTATTGTTTATGGCTCTATATTGTGTAAGCATATAGGTAAATGCAAATAGTAGCAGCGAAACCATTCCAAATTTTATTAGTAACTGCACATATGTAATATCTAAAAAATTATAGTCCCCCATACTAACCACGGTACTACCATTGCCAACCAAAGGAATTTCATGTCCAAAC
>CACYBT010000417.1 GCA_902772715.1 uncultured Succinivibrio sp. | reverse complement strand
CTTACTAATGAGTGTATCTATCTTATAGAACTTAAGTATCTTACCAAAACAGAAGCAAGAGATAAGAATGGTGACAGCACTTTAAAGAACACCATCAAGGATGCCTCAGAGCAGGTTTTAACTTACAAATCTGCCTTGAACTTTAAGGACAAAAACGTCAAAGCCTATGTGATGGTCTTTAAAGGTCCCGACTGTGTTTATTGCAAACAACAGTAGTCAAAATGGCGCCGACACAATCTTTGCAGGTTATAGTGGAGAGGTTCAGGAAGGTTATTCACTGGTATTTGATAGGTTTATGTTCCTTCAAAAGTACTTGTGATTAAAAAAAAGATATATACTTGTCAGGATCTGGAATGCTCCCGCTTCATAATTAGACTGTAAGAATTAGAACAGACTAATTGCAATGCAGAAGCCATGGCAGGAGATTTTATGATTCACCTTGAAGGTAAGTTTAATCAGGCTGATATTTATTCAGAACTAAGGGACGAAGGGGCAATCCGTCAGGTTGAGGATATCTGTGCTGATGAAATCTACAAAGATGCAATAATCAAAGTAATGCCTGACTATCATCCTGGTAAGTGCTGTGTCATTGGTCTTACCATGAAGATGCCTCGTGACGGCATAGTCAATCCTAACCTTGTGGGAGTTGATATTGGCTGCGGAATTCTTGCAGTTAAGTTATCCAAACGTCCTGATTTAAACAGTCTTGATGACATCTGTCATCGCAATATTCCATCAGGTCCTTATTTTCATAAGGAACCGGTTTCTCCGCTGGCTGCTGAATATATCGGGGCATTAAAAAAGAGTGTCGATGATCATTACAAGCTTGAAAGACAATTAGGAACCCTAGGCGGAGGAAATCATTTTATTGAAGTAGATCTGCTTGGCAATGATTATTATCTTGTTATTCATTCTGGCTCTAGAAACGCTGGTCTGCAGGTTGCAGAAAGTTACGCTAAAGATTTTGAAACAGGTGAACTTGATATGGAATCCTATCTTCAGGATATGCAGGTAATGCAGCAGTATGCATCAGATAATCGTATGCTGATGGCTCAGATTATTACCAAACGACTTAAAGCAGATGTGGTTGATACCATTGAGAGTATTCATAACTATATTGAACTTCAGAATGATTGCTTTATTGTACGAAAAGGCGCCATTAGTGCCAAGTCAGGGGAAAAGTGTGTTATTCCTCTGAATATGAGGGATGGAACCATTATCGGAAGAGGCAAGGGCAATGATGCATGGAATCAGTCTGCTCCTCATGGCGCTGGACGTATTTTAGGAAGAAGTCAGGCATTAAAGCAGCTGTCTCTAGAAAAGTTTGAAGAATCTATGAAAGGCATTTATTCTACAACAGTATGCAAAGGAACTTTAGATGAAGCGCCTATGGCTTATAAGCCAACAAAATATATTCTAAATGAGGTTACCAGCAGCATTGAGGTGTTAGGAACCATGAAGAGCATCTTTAACTTTAAGGCGGTGGAGAATAAAAAGCATTACAGAAAAGATCGCTACAAAAAGAAATAGCAGAATTTCTCTCTGTTAATCTGTTTCACTTTCAAGAGTAAATATAAGTATTATGTTGAGCTCAACATAATACTTCTATAAGATAGTGTTTTATACTGCTAATCCGGTGGGCAGAGCAAATATGCAACGAGCCATAGACAGATACTGGCATTCTGATGAAACAACCTAACAACAAGGTTTAAGTTTTAGTACTTAGCCAGTGTCTTTAAAAGTCTTTCCTTAATTTCTGCTGCAGGTTTAAAGGCTCAAGCAGTCTGGCCTTAAAGTCAAAACTTAGCACAAAGGAAATAAGTTCACTGAAGTTTAAAGCTGTCATCTCAAGAATGATCCCGCCGCCCTCCTGTAAAGTGATCTTCTGATCATCACTGCAGACGCGATCACTGATGTAAGTCATCACCTCTTTAGAGAACCAGATCTTTGCCCAAAAAGATTCATCTCTACTGACATCCTCCTCTTGCTAAACAAGAGGATACATACTCTGGAGGCTAATTGCCTAGAAGGTAATGCTGTCAACTTTGTTTAGACAAGACAATCTGAATCGTTAAGATAACCTTCTTTCTTTAGTCGGATATAAATTCTTTTGGCTCTGTTGAATCCAATATTCAGGGCAATCTGGATTGAGGATATTGTAAGACGCGATCCGCTTTTATAGAGTTTGGATTTTAAACAGGATATAACATCCTCAAGATTATCTTCAGGGACCTTAGTTGTTACAAATTTTGGTAAGAGTTTGTTTTTATCGTTATTCATATAGGCATCCTCTGCTCTTTGAAAATCAATTTGTTAACGAACTGAAGCAATGCCGCAACTTTTAAACAACTTGTAACAGCAGTTCGAAAAAGTCATAGCATGCATAAACATTATATAAAATTATGATAGACCGCTAGTTATAAGCGTAGCATCCATTCATTTTGGTAAATGCATCTGCAATACAATCAGCAACTGTTTCTTCTTTTCTGTTATAAAAATAATGCCAGGCGGTTCTTACTACAGAGCAGGGGCCTCTGCGTTTTGGGGAATATTTTCTTTGCGATAGCTGAATCTGCAGTGCCTCATTTATGAGCAGAATCAGAAGCTGAGCGGTCATGGTTGAATTTATTTTGCTCAATTCCCTTGCAATCAGGCAGATAAGATGTCTTGCCAATGTCTTATTATCTGTTTTTTGTGCATTAAGATATTTATTTTCTTCTGAAAGTATAAGTTCCTTGAATTTAAGCCAGGTTTTAAGATCGATATTGTCTACAGAGTAATTCTTGTTAGACTCAAACGTAAATTTGGAAAGTTCTTTTGGTGTAAAGTCTAATTCTTTAGGCTCATCGCAGAATTCTTTTACTGTCGGGTAATAGGTGTTTTTTGCAGTTTCAATCATCTCAGCCTCAGTCATAGTACAGTCCTTTTTGTCTAAACAGGGTGGTGTAACATTCCTTCAGTACTGGCTCTAACTTTTTTGCTTTAAATCACTGATCTTCTGTACTGTAAAGTTTTTAAACTGAAATCAGTAAAAAAGGTACTTATTTCTTGTTTTGGCAACAAGAGTAAATCCAGTATTCATGCATAGTATAGAAAAGTGATGTTCTATTTTATGGAACATTATCTTTAAGATTATTAAAATTTCCTGTTTTTGATGTTATTACTTATATTTCAGCAATCTGCTGTAGTACAAGCCACTTGTTTCTGTATGGTGTGATGTGAAATGTTTGTATACTCT
>CACYBT010000416.1 GCA_902772715.1 uncultured Succinivibrio sp. | reverse complement strand
TTGACTGAAATATCATCTTTAGCTTAATGCGCTCTCATCCCACGGTTAAAACCGTGGGCTTTCTCGCTCACTTATATTGTAATTTTTTAGTTGGAAACGATATTTTTAAGGTCATTTTCCAATTTTACGGGATCAATCATCCCGCTATGGGTGTAAATCAGCTCACCTTTTTCATTAAAAATACCGAGAAACGGTACTCCCACTATAGCAAATTTTTCAGCAATCTTAACATTATCAGGACTTTCCGGATCGGTAAAATCAAAGCGGATCTTTTTAAATTTTGAACTGTTTTGCAGAAAACTCTCACTGTTATACACGGTATTGTCAAGTACATGACAGTTAGTACACCAGTCGGCGCTGATGGTAAGTATAAAAGGGGAGCCGGTATATTTTTCAAGATCGTTTAGATTTTTTTCGAGCGTAAAGTATTTGGCTCCGTTATCCTCAATTTTCTGTGCAACATAAAGGTAACTTGCCCCAAAGGTCACAAAGGAAAAAAACAGAGCCACCAAGATACGGTGATTTTTAAAGACTACAGCTACAAAGTATGCGGCACAGAATGCCAGGATACAGGGCGTCAGAAACTGTTCATATTTTCCGAACAGATGGCTCGAAATAAAATAGGCGCCTAGCAGTAGGGGAATGGCAAAAAGCTTACGGATTTTTTCGGTATGTTTTTTAAGACTGGAGAGGATTTTTGAACCGTATATTCCTACCAGAATGAGAGGCAAACCCATCCCAAGGCCAATAAATAGGAACATGAGAACTCCGCTCAGTATGGAGTTGGTGGTCATTACGTAGACCAAGGCGCCTGCCAGTGGAGCACTGGTGCAGGGAGTAGTAATAAGTGCAGACAGCGCACCGAAGATAAACGCCTTAGCCACACTTCCGTTTTTCTGACGATTGATGACTACCTCTAGCGAATTGTTAAACAGGATCGGAACTTTGAGGGTAATGACTCCGGCGCAGTCTAAGGCAAAAATGATAAGAATGCCAGAAAGTATGATCATACTGACAGGATGCTGCAAAACAGCATGTGCCGAGATCCCAATTTCAGAGAAGATCAGTCCCAAAACACTGTAGGTTAAAGATAAACCGGCAAGATATCCCAAATTCTGTTTTAATTTGCTCTTAAAGGAACTGTAGGCTGAGCCTAGAATTGTGGCTGAATAAATGGAGAGCATCGGCAGCACGCACGGTGTAAAATCAAGCGCCATCCCAAACAGCAGACAGAGCAGCAGGATAAAAAAAAGACTGTCTTTCTCACTGAAAAAGTCATTATCAGGATTGTGTTTCGAGGGTAAATCCGGCTTGTGTTCTGATTTGAATTCTTCAGTAAGTTTAAGCGTATGTTTCTTGGTGGGGTAGCAGATCCCCTGCTCATCACAGCCGCGGTAGGTTAAAGTCAGAATATCGTTGAGTTTAGCCTGTTCAATATAGGCTTCAACCTTAAAAGTTCTGTCTAAGTACTCATATTTGCCATTGCCATCATCACGTGATTTGACATTGGCAAGAGGTTTTAGTTTCAGCGTGGAATTTTCACCAGTCAGACTTATAGAGTCCTTATAGATATAGGCGCCATGGCTTAGCTTTATGGTACAGGAAATGAGACGGTCAAAGCGGTTACACAGCGAGGTAAAAGGTGTTTTTTCTTGTCGAAGATTGCCTTTGTCATTATTACTGTCTAATGTAGGGATTAAAAACAGGTTTTCAAGACTATTATCCGCATGAGCAATGCCGATAAGATTTAACCAAAAAACTAAAAATATAATTCTAATCATATAAATTCTGCCTATAAGATACAGTTATGATAGCAGAAAACGGTATCTGTTGCAGAACTCCTGTTTTAATACCCGGCTATTCCCAAAAAATTAGCAAAAAAAAGAGGCCGTGATAGGCCTCTAGTTGTCAAAAAATTTAGAAATTAGGAGCCAAATTCAAAGACTGACAGTTTCTTGAGAAGTTCTGCCGATTCATCAGCAAGTTTCTGTACCTGCTGGGAAGTTGTCTGCGAAATATTGGCACTTTCCTGAGTTAAACTACTTACACCCTGCATATTTGTTGAAATTTCGGAGGTAGCGGTAGTCTGTTCGGTTGCGGCGGTAGCAATTTGACTAATCTGAGTATTCACGCTCTCTACACGATTTATGATATCGTTTAGAATATCGGTAACACCAGCTGCTTTGTCAGCAAGATTATTCATTTCGCCAAGGGATTGAGCCATGGACTCATTGGCACTGTTGGCGTCATTCTGAACCTGGGATACCATCTTGGTGATTTCCTGAGTTGAAGAAGAAGATCTTGAAGCCAGAGCGCGAACCTCATCGGCAACCACGGCGAATCCCTTACCGGCTTCACCTGCACG
>CACYBT010000415.1 GCA_902772715.1 uncultured Succinivibrio sp. | reverse complement strand
CACACAATGCAATCCGTATACCTCTGGAACCAACTAAAAATCTTTCCTCTCCGGCTCTGAAAGAATGATTCTTTTGCACTTCTTTCTCCGGTAATTACTTTCCACCTCTTACCACCTATGGCAGCAATATCATTAAGAAGGTTGCAAGTCTCCAAGAAAGATATAACGGCATCAAAATGTCCTTTTCTAATAAAACGCCTTACTTTTATAATGCGCTTTAAGTAACTATTGGGTGTTAAATCCCAAACAATGGGAATGCCCGCCTGTATTAATATGTCTGCGTAGAAATCAGCACTATCATAGCAGTAAACAGTAACATCATGCCCTCTCTCTCTTAAGAGGCATGCCACTGTTACCATCTGGCGTTCCGCACCACCAGAACATAGATTTGCTGCAAGAAAAAGAATCCTACTCATCTAAAAAATACACTAATTAGTGAGGTAAATTAATTAATTTTCCTAATTCCAAATCCATCTCATAGGTCTTGAATGGCTTAAGCCCTCCCCAATCAAAGAAGGTAAATTCTCCAAAAAAAACGTGCCCGCCCACATCAAAGAAGTCGACGCGAACAAACGGAATGTTTTTTGATAATTTGGCAGCCAAATCCTTCATCAATTCAAAGTTGGCTGGCTTGGGTAACTCGGGCAGCAAACGGGGGGAACCATGGTTTATGTCAACAGGGTTATATTCCATATCATAGAAATTCTCGTAGATATGTTCTCCTTTATTGGTATAGTACATATACACTGGTTTTCCATCAAAGCACCACCATTTATAATCGCGCAACTCTGAACCCGTTCCGTCATCAAGATATTTGTCAGCAATTATCTTTTTTGGAATATCTCTATACTGTTTATCACGACCAGGTAAATAATAGTCTAAACTGAGTCTAAAGGAAAGCCATTTCTTTACTTGATTAACGTCCATTTGAGTTTTATCTTTGCAGATATAATTACCTCCGGAATCATGTGTACATTTCAAAACAAATTGATTTGGTAAAGCATTAAAATCAATCTCGTCCACATTATTCCAAACGCCCAAATTTGGGACAACATACTCTTCCCCTATTCTTTCAGCCACATACTTCTTGACATCATATTTATCCGCCATCGTAACATAAAGAGGCTTATGACAATACAGTTTTAACCATTGCAATTTTTCATTGAATGTCTGAGGATTATCCCAATTCAACTTCCTGCCAAATTTTGTCCAATATAAAAATGATAAGTATTTCTTATCATCCTTGATACCATGCTGAATCATGTACCAATAACTATCATACATCCAAACCAATGGTTTTTTAATTAGTGGGAACTGTATTATTTTTGATTTTCTAATTGATTTCATATGTCATTATAAATTATACTTTTAACAGACAACCTCTTCACACATCCATTTTTCGTACCACATCTGGAATTGCATTATTTTCCAAATGTCTGGTGCAAAAACATCTGGATACTTATCGAAATCGCGAATAATCTCCGACACTGATTGTGAATCAAAAACATAATAGGATTTAATTAATGAATCGGACAAATAATTATCCACATAATCTTTAAGTTCAATATTTAACCATTTTGAAAGAGGCACGGAAAAGCCAGTCTTTGGTTTATCCACTAATGTTTTAGGCACATGCTTATATACGATATCTTTAAGAATCCTTTTCTTATCCTGCTTAATGTATTTATAGTCATCAGGTAATTGAGCTACAAATTCAACAATACGATGATCAAGAAGGGGATTCCTTCCTTCCAAAGATGTAGACATAGTTGCTCGATCCACCTTAACTAAGATATCATCCTGCATATACTGCACATAATCAGCATACAATAATCTGGACATCAGAGACATCTCTCCATTAATTTCATCATAAACAGATGGAATAAAATTTGCTCTATCCCTAAATAAGTTTTCCCTATTTTTTAAGATACTATTAAAATGTATGGACATCATTAATGACATCCCTACATCTTCATTTGACAGCAAAGTGTCAGAAAAAACACAGAGTCTTCTACGTGTGACGGGATCGTGGACGAATCTCTCTGCAAGACTCGCCATCTTTCCGACAGGTTTTCTTAAAAAGGACGGGACATTACTAACTGCCCTATATCCTTTCATAAAAAAATCATAACTATTATAACCAGCGAATATTTCATCACCGCCGTCTGCTGATAATGCAACCTTGACTTGCTCACGGGCTATTTTGCTCACCAAAGTTGTAGGAATGGCACTGCTATCAGCAAAAGGTTCATCATAATAATAAGGCAGATCTTTTATAATATTCAAGGCGTCAGCTTCACTACAATAATGTTCTGAATGATTAGTCCCTAAATAATGAGCTATCTCCTTTGCCATCGGTGCTTCATTATTACCATTCTCAAAACCTATTGTAAATGTTCTAAGTTTATCCGTCATCCCTTTCTGTAAGAGAGCTGCCACACAAGTAGAGTCAAACCCTGCACTGAGAAATACACCTACCGGCACATCAGAAACCATTCTATAATTGAAGGCTGATGTTAATAAACTTTCCGTTTCTTCAAGGGCATCTTCATATGATATTTTTAGTTTTGGCTTAAGATAGAACTCTTTTAAGTCCCAATACTTCTGAATGCTTATAGATGCACTATTAATATCAAAAACCAGATATGACCCCTGCACAAGTTTATGTGTATTCCTAAAAACACAATAAGGTGTTGGGATATATCCAAACTTCATATATAGTCCTAAAGCATCAAAGTCTAATTCTTTATGGAATAAGGGATTTTGATGAAAAGCCTTCAACTCGGAACCAAACATGAAAGCTTGCTGATCAAAATAGTAGTATAATGGCTTTACTCCGGCCCTATCTCTAAAGATTGTGATCGTCTGCTTTTCTGAATCATATATAGCAAATGCGAACATACCTATAAACTTATTAACACAGGCGGTTCCCCATTCTTTATATGCGTGCAAGACGACTTCTGTATCAGAAGATGACTTAAACGTATGACCTTTTTCGACTAGTTCTTTCTTTATTTCACTATAATTATAAACTTCTCCATTAAGGACAATGGTAAGATTATCCAAAAACATTGGTTGCCTTCCATTGTCCGAAATATCAATAATTGAAAGTCTGGCATGGCCTAAGAACACCTGATGCTCCTTATCTTCAAAATAGCCTTGAGAATCAGGACCTCTATGATGCAACGTTTTCACCATATTGTGAAGGACTATAGCATCATGTTGGCTTTTACTTAGATTGACATACCCACAAATACCGCACATCTATCGTCACAGTTAAAGGATGAATTACTTTCTTTTACAGGTTTGCTTTATACCACTCAATAGCTTCGTTCAAGCCACGAGCAAAATCATACTGCGGATCATAACCCAACATTCGTTTTGCCTTGCTAATATCCGCGTTACTATGCTTAATGTCACCTGGGCGGTCAGGACCAAAGTGAGGTTCAATATTCTTACCTAACGCCTTGGTGAGGTCATAATAAATATCAATCAAATATTCACGACCACCATATGCCACATTGAAGGCTTCACCGCTTGCTTCATCGGGAGCCAAACAGGCTTTAAGATTAGCTTCAATCACATTTTCAATATAGGTGAAGTCACGACTCTGTTTACCATCGCCATTGATGGTAGGTTGCTCATCGTTAATCAGCATCTTGATGAACTTGGGAATAACGGCAGCATATGCGCCAT
>CACYBT010000414.1 GCA_902772715.1 uncultured Succinivibrio sp. | reverse complement strand
TTACTCTCGATTTTTAGTTTATGGGATGAATTATATTTTTCTTCATTCCACTTTCCTCCAAATCTCTTTTTCAAAAAGTCATTTTCTTTTTCTTTATATTTCTCGATTACTTCATTGAAATATTTAGCAAACTGTTTAGATGCCGGACGGTCATATTTTTCACTAGGGGCGATGACTTGAGCAAAACCGACAGCTCTTTTCATTTGCTGAAGATCGGCTCCCAAGGAAGTTTCTCCCTTTAAGTCAATTTTTGTTAATGCTCTCCAAGTTCCAACAATCTTTGCAGCATTATTGACACTTAATCCCCCCATCTCATTAGTTGAAAGAAAGTCATAGTCTTTTTCTAATAACGATTCGTCAACAGTTAGAACAATAACCTTGTAATCAACTAAACAATGTAAATCAATTGCCTTGGTAAAGGAAACAGTTGCCAGCTCCTTTCCAAAAACTGATTCGTCATCCATGGAATATAAAACTAAATCACCTGATTCTGCCTGTTGTTTTGGATTTGAACCATAAATCTTTGGAGTTGCAGTCATGTAAAGGCGCTTGTTTGCCTTAATAAAATTGTTGTCATGTACTTTAACAAAACTACTTTCGTCGTCATCTTGAGCCCATGATATACCTGCAGTACGGTGGGCCTCATCACAGATAACTAAATTGAATTCAGGTAATAAACCATCCTGGTTTGTAAACTGAGCCTCATGCAGAACTTCAATTGACTGATATGTCGAGAAGATAACCGTCAGCTCATCTTTTTTTTGCAGTGCGCTTTTTACCTGCTTAACTAAAGCGTTGGCATTTGTTGTTGCAGGATAGGCAAGTTGATCAACAGATGTTAAGTAATCTTCATCTTCAGGATTAGCCTTACCTGTTGAGTTATCCGAACAGACTGCATAAGCATTGATATGAATTGAGCACTGTCGTTTCCAGTCTGCAAGTGTCTGCGATAGAAGGGAGAGAGAAGGAACTAAGAATAGAACAAATCCACCTGGACCTACATATTTTTCGACGAGTTTCATACTGGTAAAAGTTTTACCAGTACCACAGGCCATGATTAGCTTACCTCTATCGGCATCTTTAAAACCTAGAATTATTTTTTCTATAACATCTGTTTGATAGCCTCTAAGTGTTCTTTTCTTTAGGTTTGTTTCTTCACCGTTCATGTAGGCTTTCCAGTCTACAGTTGATGAGGCTAAATCGTTATGTGTTATGACTGTTACAGGTACTCGTTTGTCTTTAAGATTATTAAGTACGTTATCTGTCCAATTTTGATTTGTTGCAACGATAAATCGTTTTGTAAAATAATCTTTATCAGAGGCACTAACGAAAGAATCAATGTCTGCTTTTGATACAGTATGGTCAATCTCATACATTTTGCATTGAATGGCTGTGAATTGTCCATCGTCAGCATTCGTGGCAACTAGGTCAATACCAGTATCTTTTGCGTTTTTTACTAAACCAGAGTGTTCTGCTGCCCACTCTTTATAGGTCTGAATTTTAGAGAATAAGTCTTTATAGGCATCATCTCGAGTTAACCAGCTTTTTGTTAAGGTTTCAAACTTTGTACCATAGTCACGTGCCGTATTTGAAGACTCTCTGATTTTCTTAATCAATAAATCAAAGGCATCGGCATTATTTAGTTCTGGAGCAATTGATTCTATGACTTCATTTTCATCAGGATTAATCTCTGAAGATGCTGTTTCTTCAATGTTTGGTGAGTCTGAGGCTACTTTCTTTTTCAAATCTTTATTTTTTTGATTTTCTTCTGCCTCTTTCTCTGCGGCTACTTTCCTTTGCGCAATCTGTTCTTCTCTTTTTTTTCCTGTTCTTTATCATGTTCATCAAAAACTTCAAACATTGCATTACTCCATAATACATTTTGTTATCATCTTTTCTAATTCTATCGGATGTTATTCCAAAATAAAGTATATATAATCACAAATGCAAATCTTATTTTGTTTCGGTAACATCAGGATAATTTTTTTATGAAAAGAAGCCTTTCATTTTGGAATACAGGATACACTGCCTCTAAGACAAATAAGCCTGTAGAAGAAGCTAATAGAAGTGAAAATAAAAAACAGGAAGCCTTTCATAACCAAGATTCTGTTTTACGGTTATTACAGTCTGGAAAGAATGTGTTCTTAACAGGTGGAGCTGGCACAGGTAAGAGTTATGTTCTCAAGCAATTTGTTTCTAGATGTTCTGATAAAAACATACTTGTAACTGCACCTACAGGAATCGCAGCAAACAACATAGAAGGTTCAACTTTACATAGAACATTCAAACTTCCCCTAGGTATTATTTCTGACAAAATTATTCTCAACGAAGAACAAGATAGAGATGCCTACAGAAGAAAATTACTAGAACATACCGATATTCTAATTATCGATGAGATAAGCATGTGCAGAGCTGATATTTTCTCCTATCTTGGAGATTTAGTCTTGGAGCAGGAATATTCAGGTCATTCAATTCAAGTTATTTTATGTGGAGATTTTTTTCAATTACCGCCAGTTATAGGCTCAGGTGAAAAAGAGACTTTTCAGAATTTATTTCCTGATAACATAAATGGGTGGTGTTTTCTAACAGAACAGTGGAAACAATTAAACCTCATAACCTGTTCATTAGACAAGGTTTATAGACAAGATAATCTTGAGTTTGTAAAAGCATTGAACCAAATCAGGAAAGGGGAATCACAAGGAATTAATTATATAAATACAAATTACTGCAGCGAAGGGAGAGCATCTGCTGTATCTTTATGTGGGACTAATTCTTTAGCAACAGAACTCAATCTTAAGAATCTTGAGAAAATCGATTCCGCCACCTACGAATATGACATGGTAAAGGAAGGGAAAGTTAGTGACTCGGATATAAGATGTGAACAACATCTTTCTCTTAAAAATGGAGCAAGGGTAATTATTCTAATCAATGATCCTAGTGGAAAGGTTTATCAGAACGGAAGTTTTGGAATTGTTGTTGATGTTGCACCGGATAAAATAAAAGTCTCTTTGGATGAAAGCAGGATCATCGTTGAATTACCAAAGCACACATGGGAAATATATGGTTATGAACTAGATGAATCATCCGGAAGAATTAAGAAAAACATCATAGGAACATACAAACAAATCCCTGTTCGTCTAGGGTGGGCTGTTACGATTCATAAATCACAAGGAGCTACCTATGAGGCAGTAAATTTGAAGTCGACAAGATTCTGGGAATACGGCCAGCTTTACGTTGCTTTATCAAGATGTAGAACTATAGATAAATTATATTTGTCCGGTGCAATATCAAAGTTAAATCTAAAAGTATCATCAGAAGTAATTTCATTTTTCAGTTGACTACAACTTAGCATAAGTACTGTTATGAAATGGTTGCTATGCTCTACGAGCAACATAATCAAAACGATTACAGTAAAATACATTTTGTGTATATATATTAGAGGTGAAAAGTTTTTGTGATAAGTATCAAATAGTTTAATAAATTTTGTATTTTTGGTTGAAAATTTATTGTTTTTGGACTATGACTTTTAATTATT
>CACYBT010000413.1 GCA_902772715.1 uncultured Succinivibrio sp. | reverse complement strand
GAATTTTATGAATCAGAATACAATCAGTTTTATCAAGAATCAATTTTTCCTTCTTCAGAACTTGAAGCGTTTAATCCTGATTTAATCTACATCTGTACCTCAATTAGAAATATATCCGCATTCCCTTCATTAACAGATTCAAGCGATTACGTAGATCAGTTGCTTTTAAGTGAATATCAGCATTTTGAAGAGGCCTGGTCTAATCTTCAGAAAAAATTCAACTGTCCTGTTATTCAGAATAATTTTGATCCTCCGTTTTTCAGATTACTTGGCAATAAGGATGCAACAGATCTCCATGGTCGTGTCAATTTTGTCAACCGCCTAAATCAGAAGTTTGCTGAGTATGCTCAAAAGCATGACAATTTTTATATTTGTGATATAAATTATATTGCCTCTGATTATGGTATTTCAAAATGGGCCAATCCTCATTACTGGCACATGTACAAATATCCTTGTGCAGTTGAAGCGATTCCTTACCTAAGTTTTAATGTGGCCAAGATCATCAAATCAATTTTCGGCAAGAATAAAAAAGGTTTTGTGCTTGATTTAGACAATACCTTATGGGGAGGTGTTGTGGGTGATGATGGCGTCAATGGCATTCAGATCGGCCCTGAGGAATCAGAAGGTCAGGCTTACTTGGAGTTTCAGAATTATCTAAAGTCATTAAAAGACCTGGGAATTGTGCTTAATATTAACTCGAAAAATGATGAACAAAATGCCATAGACGGACTTAATAAATCAAGTGGTGTCTTAAAAACAGATGATTTCATTGTCATTAAAGCCAACTGGAATAGTAAAGACATTAACTTTGCAGAAATTGCTACCACATTAAATCTTTTGCCTGAAAGCTTAGTATTTGTGGATGATAATCCGGTAGAAAGGCAGATTGTAAGCTCATCAATTAAGAATGTGTCCATTCCGGAAATTACGGAAATTAATGATTATATTACGGTTATTGACAGAAATGGTTATTTTGAGACCACCACCATTTCAAAAGATGATGTCAAACGTAATCAAATGTATAAGGAAAATGCTAAGAGAATCGCTCTGCAGTCCCAATTTACCGACTACAAAGAGTTTCTGCTTTCTTTGGAAATGTTGGCCGAAATAAAATCATTTGTTCCTCTGTATATCGATAGAATTGCCCAATTAACTAACAAATCGAATCAATTCAATTTAACTACACATCGTTACACTGCAAGTGAAATTACTGAAATTTCCAATAATAAAAAAGAGTATATAACTCTCTATGGAAAGTTAAAGGACAAGTTTGGTGACAACGGAGTGGTAAGCGTAGTAATCGGACAGATGGAAAATGATACCTGTCATATTCGTTTATGGCTCATGAGCTGCAGAGTTTTAAAGCGAGACATGGAATTTGCCATGATGGATGCTCTTGTTAAATGCTGTCTTGATAGAGGCATAAAACAGATATATGGATATTATTATCCGACAGCCAAAAACAGTATGGTAAAAGACTTTTATAAAACCATGGGATACGAGCTGGTAAATACTGATCCTAAAGGCAATACTACCTGGAAGTTGGATTTGTCAAAACCATATTCAAACCAAAATCATGTAATCAGAGTAGAGGATTGAAAAAATGAACAGAGAAGAAATTTTTGAAAAACTTAATGTAGTATTTCGTGATGTATTTGATGATGACAGTATTGTGGTTAATGACAATACAACTGCCGATGATATTGAAGATTGGGATTCACTTGAACATATAAATCTTATTGTGGCAATTGAAAAAGCCTTTGGGATTAAACTTGCTATGAAAGATATCGTCTCTTTAAAAAATGTCGGTGAAATGGTTACGGTTATTTCCAGTAAGATTAGTTAATCTTTAGCAGATTTGTGGTAAATATCACCGCTTTTTGCTATGGTGAGAAGTCAATAAGTCTAAAAGAACTCAGTAAGGAATGTTGAACATAAAAACATTTGTTTAGAGCTTACTGCGTTCTTTGTGTGTTTTATATGGCTTCTTTACTGATAATCCTCATCCTATCCTAAGTAACATCTTGAAAAGACTTATTGCTTCATTTTGGTTTAATCAGCGAGTGAAGGCTAAATTCTTAGTCAAAACGTCAAAAATAAGCATTTTTGCTGTATAATAATCTGTGAGAAGGATCTCGTTTTGCCGGTATGTATTATACTAAAAAAGACCTTCTTTTTTCTTTATAGATCAATCTATTATGCATCAACATGATTTACAGAACTCCCCTTAATCTTAATAGATTGTTTAATATAGAAAGTCAGAACGGATCACGAAAAATAATTTTTAAATGATATCCTTGAGTGTTGGTACGAGGAACAGATGCTATTTTCTTCATTAACTTTTATATGCGTATTCCTGCCTATTGTATGTATTGTGTACTCCATAGTAAGTAGAAATGCACAGAATTTTATATTGTTACTTGCGAGCATAATCTTTTACGCCTGGGGAGAACCTAAATTTTTGCTGGTTATGCTGTGTAATATTCTGGTTTGTTACATTTTTGCGATAAGATGCGATGTGGCGGTATCTGAATTTCAAAAAAAAATATCAATCCTGGCTGCGATTGTTATCAATCTCATGATCCTCGGTTATTTCAAATACCTTAATTTCTTTATTGAAAATATCAATGCTCTTTTTTCATCTAACCTTTCATTTATAAAGATTGTTTTACCTATTGGAATTTCTTTTTATACTTTTCAGGGAATATCCTATCTCATTGATGTGTATCGCGGTGAATGTTCTGCACAAAAGAATATTTACAAGCTAGCATTATATATCTCTCTTTTCCCTCAGTTGGTAGCCGGACCTATTGTTAAATACAGAGATATATATGAACAAATCGATAATAGAGTACATTCAATCGATAATGTTTATTATGGCTTGTGTCGTTTTGTAATGGGACTTGCCAAAAAGGTTATTATTGCCAATTCCATGGGAGAAGTTGCTGATGCGGTTTTCGCTCAGAATGCTGATTCGCTGACTTTTGGTCAGTCCTGGTTGGGAATTATTACTTATAGTTTGCAAATCTATTTTGATTTCAGCGGCTACTCTGATATGGCCATTGGATTATGTGCTATTTTTGGATTTAAAATTCAGGAGAATTTCAATTATCCATATACCTCAAGAACTGTGTCAGAGTATTGGAGACGCTGGCATATTTCAATGGGAACATGGTTTAGAGATTATCTCTTTTATCCTATTTCAAGGTTTCTGTATTCCTCAAAGATATCCAGTGTGTTTTCAAAACGTTTTGGAAAAAAGAAAGCCAGTAATTTATTAACCGTAATGTCTTTAGCTGTGGTATGGTTTGCGACTGGTTTATGGCATGGAGCCGGCTGGAATTTTATTGCCTGGGGCATGATAAATGGTATATTTATTATGTTTGAACTGTTAACCGGGCTGAATAGAGAAAAAAACAGACCGATATATCTTAACTTCTTTTTTCATATATACACCTTAATGGTGGAAATTGTTTGTTTTGTCTTCTTCAGAAGTCCTGATTTTGCTTATGCCCTGCAGTATCTTAGAAATATGCTAGGTGCAAACTTCAATTTGGAAAATTCTATTTATAGTACCAATTATTCTCAATTTGATGTATTTCATATTGGGATGTTTGTTATTGCCATAATCCTATGCTGTCCATTTTTCAGGGGACTTATTACGTGCAAGAAAAACATCATACAGAATATAATGTTTAATGTCTGGATCTATATTTTATTTTTTATTTCACTGTCATTTATAGTTGGTGCCACCTATAATCCGTTTATTTATTTTAAGTTTTAAGTTTAAGTAAAAATAGATATGATTTTCGCAAAGTTTAATGTAAAGATTAGTGTTTTATCACTGCTTGCCACTTTGGCGGTAGGTTTGTTCTTCAAATCCTTTATTATTAGTAATCTTGTTGAGTTTTATGAATTTAAAGTAAAATTCTATTTGAGTTTTGAACAGCACATATCGCCAGAGGAAGAAATTGAGGCATATGTCGTATCTGATAATTTAACTAGCGGTAATCAGAGCCTAAAAAAACGGATAGATGTTTCAGAATCTAGACAAAAATACCGTTTTCATATTCAGACTAATGCTAGTGATTTACTTCACAGTCTGTCTTTGTATGTGGGAGAAAAAAATGATGTTTTTACCATTGATAACGTTGCAGTAAATAATGAATCTCTCGATGAAAGTTCCCTAAAACTTTATGGTTTAGAGCAGATTGACAAGAATAAATATAAAGTCCAGGCTCCGAATGCATATCTTACTTTTACTCCAAAGAGCAAAATTTCGACGGGATTTAAAATAAATCAGGCTTTTCTTCCTTATTTATTCAGTATAGGTATTATTCTGTTTTTGCTGTTTTACTGGTGTTTCTTATTTATTTCAAAACAGTCAAAAGAGTATAACTTCAAGCTGATTTTAATTGTTATGCTGTTTTTTACGGTAGTTATTCCGTTTTTATATTTTGATAATTCTGAAATCAGCACGAAAGAAAAACGCAAATTAGCCGAGTTTAAACCATTTATATCTGCTGATAACAAATTAAATGAGAATTTTACTAAGGATTTTGATAACTATCTTTCTGACAGATATGGTTTTCGAGAGCACTTCATGAGGATTCAGTCAGTAAAGGATAAAGTGAATCCTTATATTATGACTGACATGGTTTTTTTGGGTTATAACAATATGCTTTTTTATAAAAATGAAGATGATGCTGATGAGAATACTGTTTATTATGCAGCAGGTCTTATTCAGAGGACTCCCATTAAAACTATTTTAGATAAAGCCTTTATTAAAGATTTTCTGTCTAAACTAAGCAGTAATTCCAATGTGGTATTACTTATGGCTCCTGCTAAAAGTCAGGTTTACCCTGAAAATTACCGTATATTAAGAAAAAACTATGTTAAAGATTATAGCGAAATCCTCACGGTTTCAGGTAAACAGATCCCTTTTATTCATCCTCTTCGTATATTAGATGAGCACAAAAAGGATGGTAAAGTTTTCTGGTATCACGATTCCCATTGGACATCTTTTGGCGCATGTCTAGCCTTTTCAGAAGTGGCAAAACCATTAAATCTTAACTTCAATTCCGAGCAATGTTTAAAATGGAAGGAGGGGAATACTGAAAGAATGGGCGATCTTGATACGCTGCTTCCTCACGGAATAACGGCTCCTGGTTTAGATCATTCATTCCATAATGAAGATTTTGCTGCTCAAACTTCAAAGTTAAAATGTACTGTAAATGAAGAATACGTGCACTGCATCAATCCATCACCTCTTTCCAACAAAACAGTGATAGGAATTGGAGATTCGCAGTTTTTCCTGACTGATTTTAGGCAATATGTTACTTTAGCATATAAAGAGTCTATTCTAATGTCGAGAAGTGTTGATACACATGATGAGGTGTTATTGGATTTAGTGAAAAAAGCCAAAGCGGGAGAGCCTGATTTTATTTTGGAAGGTGCCGAGAGATTCGTCGATTCACGTCCATTTGAAGATGATTTTATTGTATTAAATAAATTGCTATTCCCTTAGCATAAAGTACATAATTATGCTTACCTTTTAAAAAGATAATATGTTTTAATATAATGGCCGATGAAGTCCTAAAAATTGAGTTTTGTGAAGTTTCATGAAAAAGCAGATAAAAGTATGGGTGCTATCTTTAATATAGCGTCAAAATGCTCTTGATGGTGGGAGATGATTATTTTTTATACGGTTACCTTTTTATGAGTACTCTTATCAAAACATTGCTTTTTTTTAATGATATAGATCAACCTATCAGGTCTCAATCCTAATTTCAGGAGTTTACCGCATGTCATTTTTCAATAATCTTGGTGGAACTAATCTCTTTTTTGATGAGAACCGTGAAACTACAATAGGTAAACTCATTGTCGATCATCTCTGTCATAAAGTTCTTTTGCACTATGATCCCATGAATTCTAAGATTCGGGGGCTTGTGGAAATCGTTAAACGTTCCCTTATCGATTACAATATCATGTTTTATGAATTGCCATCACATCTCAATAAACCTAATATCGATACGGTTTTTGATGGCATTCAGCTTGGTCATACACATCATATTGATTTTGTGCTGGTAATTGGACATCAGTCTCTGGTTTCTACCGGTAAGTGTATTGCATGCGGCTGTTTGTACTCAGACAATATCTTTACCATGTTCAAAAAGAACGATTCAATACGGGCATCTTTGCCTATCGGCATTGTGAGTACGGATATCTGTTGCGGTAAATCAATTTATGATGAAGCATATATTTATCACATGTCGTCAGGTAAGACGCTTGATTTTTTCTACTGCAAATCCCATTACTTTATTCCGCAGTTTGTAATTTTCAATCCTCTTTACGCTAGTCCATCTGACAATAATTTAGGTTATACCATGATTAGACTGCTCTTTATCAGTCTTTTGTGTTATTTCACTTTACAAAAGGAAGATGTCTTAAAGCAGCGATATGTTGAATGTACTCTTGAGACCATACTGCTTATGTTTGATGTACTCAGGAAAAAACCTGAAGATTTTGAAGCCAAAAGAAATATCATGCTGGCGAGCATCAATTTTTATACCAATCCTGTAATTGAATTAGAGAGTGAAACTGCGATAGATCTTTTGGCTCGTGCCATCGTCTGTCAGTATGGATGTGATTTAGAAATATCCTACAGTATTTTAATTCCCGCCTTTTTAAGATTTATGTTGGAGCGACGCCCCTATCTGGTTTCAAAACTTGGGACCAGAGCTTTTAATGTTCCCTATAATTTTGAAGATTATAAAAAAACGTCATCCCAGACAATCAGTGTTGTAGAGAATATTATTTTAGAAAATCATATGCCGATCCATATTACTGATCTTGGTGGTAATGCAGGCGATTTTGCCAATATCCTAAAACTAATTGGTTTTTCAGATAATATTGGCATTGGAAAAAATGAACAATTTTCTAAACTGGAGTGTGAGGTTATTCTGTCTCTCACACTGTAGATTAAGATTAGATTTTGGTACTATGGTTTTCAATATTTTGATTATCTGAAGATTTAAGTGGATCTGAAAGTTTGCTTTTGGAGTTTGGTTCAGCATTTTCAACCATATAATCTTCAATTCTGTCCTGAGACTCCTCATTTTTTTTATGATCTTGAGGAGCGATATTTTTTTTATTTGTGTTTTCTTCTTTGGCCTTATCCATAGAAACATTCAGTACTTCTAAAGCCTTGTCTTCTGTCTTGTGGAGGTATTCTTGTGGATCATCAGGACCTAACTCGATCATCAGCAGATTTATAAAAGAAAGCATATCCCCAAAGAAAGTTTTATCCACATGTTCATAGGCTTGATACAGACCGTCTCCGTTGTATGACATGGTTATACCTGGGGCATTGAGGTTATAGAAGGTTGATATAGGCATTGGACATTCATCCTTTAGCGCCTTTAAAGCAACATCTATACCTACCGGGCGGATAAAACAGTTACTGTTTGAGGAACATTCGTTCTCAATATTAATCTGGTTGTCATTTCTTTTGTTGAATTCTTCAGCTGCCTTGTTGATACTGATATACAGTTCTCGATCCTGAGCATTGTTGCGACGCAGCTGCTGTTGAGGAATGAAATCGTTGCCAAAGAAAATAATGACTGAAGGACGGGGGAGACGTGCCAATTCATTAATTCTTTCAATAATGTTTTTGATGATAGTCTGATATGACTGCTCCTCATTGAGACTTTTCTGAATTAGACCTTCAACTGCAGATTTAAGATTTCCTTTGTAGTGCAGAGAAGCGCGGTAGAAAAAATCAGCAAAAGAAAGAACTTCTGCCTCACGCACTTCACTATTGAATTCAAACTCATTGATATTGCAAAAAATATTTTTCCGATCTTCAATTATTTCAGCACTGCGTTGCAGAGCATGAGCGGCTATCTGTTTTAAATTTTCGAGTAAATCCAAAATATTGAAGTTTATGAATGGAAAATTAAATGACAGATGTACCATGTCCGGAGTTATGGGAGACCTATTGTTATAATTATGCATATAGTTGAAGGTTGGTACAATAGCACGTTTAGACAGATCTTTGGTTAATGTCGGATTTAACTCAATTTCCTCTACGATTTTAGAGGCAATCAGCGTTGGAGAGAAACCGTGGTATGGATTATCGATGGAGGTGCCTTCACCAAAAATGTAAAAACCAGCCTCTACCTTTCCCATATTTGCAGTGTAAAGATTTATATGTTTGGTAGAATCATCTTTGGGTTCTGGTCTAAAGCATACCGACAGCGTCAACTCAATATTATGAGTGCTCACAAGATTATTGATATAGGGTAAACACGTGCGAATCCCCTCGTTACCGTTAAGAGATTCAGAGTTACATACAAAAAGAATGTTTAAAGGAAGTTCCCACAGCCTTTCAGTAAAATACTTAATCATGATGAGGAGTGCGGCAATGGGTGCTTTGTTGGCAAAGACACCAAGACCGTAGATATTGTTTTCATCATCAATGGCTTTCAACTCTTTCTCAGACAGTTGCAGGGTCTTTAGTTTTTCCTTGATTTCATCAGATTTAAAGGCATATGCTTTAATGGTACCAAAGGTTTCATTAGATGATGTGTCAGTATTGCATAAAAAAACGATGGTTTTGGTGGTCGTTGCATCACGTCTGACAAAAGCTGTAAATGAATGATTCTTCTGATCATTGTGAGTAATATAGGATAAATACTGAGGATGATTTTTAAAATAAGTGAATTCTGATACGGTATTAAAGATGGTGTGCATTAGGATATCATCGCCTGCAGTTCCACTAATGCTAGGAATTGCAACCAGCCATTTGAGAACGGCCAATGATTTTTCAGTGAATTCTTCTTTGCTTAACACTTTATATATCCTTGAATTACCTTACTTCTGCAAGTGTAATGCGGTTTAGATCAGTTTTGAGTATTTTGACAGTATTTTTAAACGCTTCTCTTAATTTCATAGCGGTCTGTGCATTTCCTGTAGGCAGATCTACTTTAAGAGGATCAACAGGACTGCCGTTGACATGAACTTCGTAATGCAGATGAGCGCCGGTTGAATTACCAGTATTACCCGCCTTGCCAATCATTTGACCAATGTGCACATGGTCTCCCTGGTGAACGTCAAATTTAGACAGATGCATATATACAGTCGTATAACCTCCATTATGATTGATAATGAGGCTATATCCGCCACCACGCATGTATTTTGCATAGGTTACGATTCCATCTGCCGGAGCATAGATAGGAGTACCGACACTGACTTTAAAATCAACACCGTAGTGGGGACGAATAACATGCTTTATTGGATGTAAGCGCCTTAAGTTAAAAGGAGAATTGACCTTGATCTGACCTGCAAGCGGAAATCTTCTGAAACTTCCTGAGGATGGATTGTAACCGTTTTCCTCATAGAAAACATGTGTCTGAGGGTGACGGTACAAATCAATCCTGCCAAAGCGCCTAGAATTGATGGAAATGGCGGTCATACTAGAACCTTGACCCACTCCATTGAAAAGTATTTTGAAAGTATCACCAGGCTTTAAGCGATTAATATTAAACTTACGTGAACACTGGGTTTTGATGGTAACAATTTCAGTATTGGTTAAACCTAGTATCTTGGCCTCGCGATCAAAGGATCCTGCAGAACTAATGGCTCCCAAGATAAGACGAGGTCGATTATGAGCATTATACTTAGGAACAATTTTGGCATCGGCCTCCTTTTGGGCTAGAAGTTCTTTTTTATGCTGTTCCTCTTCTGCTTTCTTTTTCTGGATCAAAAGAGACTCTTTTTTGAGACGTTCCTGTTCACGTTCTTTTTCAGCCTGAATAAAGGATGGGAGCAGGGCAGTACTTGTAAATTTATATTTATTTCTACTGTCACCGAACTGAGCAAAGACTCGTTCATTAACCACCAAAAACTTGTTATTGTAGTCGTCCTTATATATTCTTATCTGTTTGTTGTTGTTTTTGGTGATTGCCATTTCCAGGAGGTTATTATTATCATCGATGTAAAAGTGTATTTTTTTGCCAACAATCAGGTTTAAATCACTATCGGAGGCTGCATCCTGAATTTGCTTAAGATCTTCTGATTTTAAATTCAGGTAATTGAAGATAGATGAAATAGTATCTCCGCGGTTGATTTTTTTTTCATACCATTTCCCGTTGGTAGCATGGGAACTCGTTGAGTTGGCGAGGTCATCTATGGATATAGATGGTTTTTGCGGTGTAAGAGCACTGCTTAAGTACGTGTCACTGATACTATCCTTGTTATCGCTTTTTGCGGTAAAGCCACTTGCAGTAAATCTCTGTCTTTCATGATGAACGTTTTTATCGAGATTATCCTTTTTTGAAGAGTCAAGCGTACCTAATTCTCGATGGAAAGAAAAATCACGTGATGATTCTGCAATTAGAGCCTCAGTATTGATGTCATCATCATAGTTTTCAAGTGATTCATTGTTGGTCTGCATTACGAGATTAGCCTCAGTAATGTCTTCGTTGATTTTAAGATATTCCTGCTCATAAATACGGTTTTGTTCGAGCCGTCCGTGAGTAAAGGCAGTAAAAGGGGAGGAGCCTACAGGAATAACAGAGCCAAATGGTAGTGCCAGTAACACCGAGATAATACCAAGAGCAACAATTGCGAAAATATGGCGACTAGGAATAGTAGAGGCTGAAATGTCACGTTCTACTGCAACATAGTCTTCACTTTTGGTACTTTTGGTTATCTTTATGTTAATCATTATGAAAACTTTAAACTATTCTATTCAATAAAAAAATAATTTATTTTCCACAGTTATAAGCAATGGTAATAAATTTTGCCAAACGTCTGTGGTTTGCCGTATTAAAAATTGATAAGTAAAAAAATTTTGTATGTAAATGTATGACGCTAAATCTTGATTAAAATTCAATTGATTATATAGTCAGTAAAATTTAAAGCATAATTTTATCATATTCTTATGTAATTTCATAATGTTATTCTAAGATTAGAATAGTGGTGATTGTAGTTTTTTCATCGTGCATTAAAGAGGCTTTTGCAGAACATCGACTGAACTTGTTCATGCTGGTGCCTCAGGATTTTAAGGTGTTTTTAAGTACTCTGAAGATCTTTTATAGAATTGTATGAAAGATGTAAACATTTACAGCTAGTTACAATTAACACCCTTGTAAGAGCATTAAACAATTTATCCTCAAAATTAAAGGCTATTTTCTTAAAATGGGGTTTAGTTAATGCTGTGTAGCCAGAGCAAGATTGCCCAAGGAGAGATTCTTTCAGGACTTTTTGGCAAAACCAATACCGAGACCATAGACTTTTTTATAGCGTTTTCCGATAAATTTTGCGGTATGAGCTTTGTTGATTATCTGTGCTGTGGCCTCTTGTGCGGCAGCATAACGTTTATCAAAACTCTCGTTTTTTTAAGTTCTAAGATGCAGCATTTTTCGTTTATAAAATCATCTAAAACAAGATCTGTTAAAACCTCACCTGACTCTAACTCTTCATGTATGATAAGATCTCTTGTAGAGGCGGCAAGGCCTATCACTCTTAGCATAAAACCATGGACTGTAGATATGCTCATCTCCAAAGCTATAGCCATCATACCATTCACGGACTTTATCCTCTTTGTCGGATAGTCCAGAGTCTTCTAGCAGTTTTTGGGTTTCCTCCTTGGTAAAGCCAAAG
>CACYBT010000412.1 GCA_902772715.1 uncultured Succinivibrio sp. | reverse complement strand
AGACGATACATTCAAGTGTGATAAATTTAATTCAGATCTCTCAAAAGATACTTTCAAAAATAATTTTCCAGCTACGGTATTTCTTCTGTTTAAGTATTAAGGTTGTTAAAAGTATTATAAAAGGGATTGCGAAATGTGCGGTGTGAGTTCTATTGATATTTCAGAAAATGAAATTTTATATTTTGGTGAAGATATATTAAATATTCTTCTTGCTGATAGAACCGCCAATAGAAACATTTTGTGGGCTACTTCTGATTATGAAATATATGGCAAGAAATTTAATGCTCAAAGTCCTATAGAAGTTGAATCAATCACAGGGAAATATAAAAACATTATTCAACCAAGAGTGTATAAGGAAAAGGTAAATCAAACAACAAGAACAAAAGATAAGGCTGAAGTTTTTACACCATCATGGATGTGTAATGTACAGAATAATTTGGTAGATAAATCATGGTTTGGCCGTGATAATGTTTTTAATATGCCTAAGGGGCAAGAATGGATTTCAACTAAAAATTCGATTGAATTTGAAAATAAACCTAATAAAAGATGGCAAGACTACGTTGATATTTTACGACTTGAAATTACCTGTGGCGAAGCTCCTTATTTGGTCAGCAGGTATGATTCAGTAACAGGTTCTCCCATTGATGTCCCAGAGAGAATTGGTTTGCTTGATCGCAAATTACGAGTAGTAAATGAAAATACAACAACAGAAAAAGATTGGATAAAATGGGCAATTCGTGCATATCAGAGTATTTATGGTTTTGAGTTTCAGGGGGATAATCTACTCCTTGCTAGAGAAAACCTACTATATACATTTATAGATTATGTTAACTATAAGTTTAATAGAAATCCCACCCATACAGAAATAAAAAAAATTGCAGACATAATTTCATGGAATATATGGCAAATGGATGGTAAAAAGCTTACTGTTCCCTTTGAACCCACACCGACGCAATATACCCAGTTATCCATTTTTGACAATGATGTCAAAGAAGAACGTTATTGTAAAATTAAAGATTGGCGTTCCAAAAAAGTTTTAACTTATGTTTCATTAATAAATGCAGAATAACTGTGTAAATAAGGAGAATTACAGTGAAAACTAATTATGATTTATTGGATGCTGTTATAGTTGGACGTGTAAAACCTCGTATTTATGCATTTACAACAAATACAGTTCCTAATTATCTAAAAGTTGGTGACATGTACCGTCCTGTATCAGTTAGATTACAGGAATGGATGCGGTATTTTCCTAATCTTCAAAAAGAATATGAAGAACTGGCAACTATTGACGATTCTGTTTTTTTTAGGGATTATTCTGTGCATTCATTTTTAGAAAATGATTTGGGTAAACATAGGCTAAAACCAGATGAATTTCCAAATTTGTATTATTCAAATGAGTTTTTTAAGGATGTAAAGCCACAGCAAGTTGAAGCTGCCATAGCTGATATTAGACAAAACTATAAATGTAATTCAGGAAAATATAATTATTATGATTCAAACACCCAACTCCCAAAAGTATATTCATACGCATCGACGGGTGTATGGAAACCAAGGCCTAACCAACAAGCTACAATCGATAAATTTGTAACAGCAGTAAATTCTGGGCGAACTAACCTCCTTATGTATGCTGTCATGCGTTTTGGCAAATCATTTACTTCTCTATGTTGCGCCAAGGAGATTGGTGCGAGAGTTGTTTTGGTTGTTTCTGCTAAAGCTGATGTTAGAGAAGAGTGGAAAAGAACGGTTCAAAGTGCTGATAATTTTAATGATGATTATGTATTTATCGCAAGTAATGACCTGCTTGATGAACCAGCAAAAATATCTTCTGTTTTATCAAACGGCAAAGGTGTAGTCGTTTTTTTAACATTACAAGACTTACAAGGCGATAATATCAAAGATAAACATCAGGATGTATTTGGACAACAAATAGATCTTCTCATTGTTGATGAAACTCATTATGGAGCTCGAGCAGAAAGCTACGGAAAAATTATAAAAAACGCTAGTTATGTTAGTGATGTAAAAGAAAAATATGCAGATGATGATTTCATAGAATTTAGTGAAGCAGAAGAACAGTTAAAATCACTATCGGTAAAGGTTACACTTCATTTATCAGGCACTCCATACAGAATTTTGATGGGGAGTGAATTCCAAAAGGAAGATATAATCGCATTCTATCAATTTTCAGACATTGTAAAGGAACAGGAAACTTGGGACGAACAACATTTACTAAAAGACACAGAAGATGTTAAAGAATGGGATAACCCGTATTATGGGTTCCCCCAGATGGTTAGGTTTGCTTTTGTACCAAGTAAGTCGGCTATTTTAGTCCTTGAGCAACTAAAAAAAACAGGAGTTGCGTATGCTCTATCTGCTCTATTAAAGCCAAAATCTATTCGTAAAGATTCTAAGAATTTTGATCATAAGAAATTTGAACATGAACAAGAAGTTTTAGAATTGCTTGAAGCTATTGATGGTTGCAAAGAAGATGATGGGCTTTTATCGTTCCTTGACTATGAAAAAATTAAAGAAGGCTCAATGTGTCAGCATATTGTATGCGTATTACCTT
>CACYBT010000411.1 GCA_902772715.1 uncultured Succinivibrio sp. | reverse complement strand
GTGACATGAAAATGCATTATTTTATAAAAGAATTGGGGTGGAAGGTTCTTTTCTCTATAGTGGTGATGCTTTTTCTAATTTATCTAAAGTATCTTGCCCCTTTCAATATTCCGCTGTATCTAGAGGCTCTGCTTGCGGGAACAGCATATCTTCTTATTGCACATAAAGTGATTAAGGATGCGTTTTGGACGCTTATGAAGCGGCATCGCATGTCCGAGCAGTTTTTAATGATTCTTGCCACATTCGGCGCCTTTATGTTGAAGGATTTTCCAGAGGCTCTGGCGGTAATGGTTTTTTACAGGGTAGGGCAGGCTTTTGAGGAATATGCTCGAGGAGAGGCTCATCATAACATTTCTTCAATTTTAAATCTTAAACCCAAAAATGTGCATGTGTTAAATGATGAGAACACTATGCGTGATGTATTGCCAAAGCAGGTAAAGATAGGGGATATAATTAGAGTGTTAAAAGGCGAGAGTGTGCCTCTTGACGGGGTACTTTTAGATGACTGTGCTGCCATTGATACTTCGGTACTCACAGGTGAGTCAGAACCTCGCAGTTATTTTAAGAACCAGGTTGTGCCTTCAGGCTGTATTAACTTCGGAGAGGTAATTACGCTTAAGGTTACTACCACTTACAAGAATTCTTCTATTATGCGTCTTTTGAATCTTATTGAAGATGCCGCTGCCAATAAATCCGTGCCAGAAACTCTTATTCGCCGTTTTGCTATTTTTTACACGCCATGTGTGGTGACCTGTGCGTTCGTATTGGCTCTGGTGCCGCTTTTTTTTCGTGATGCTCTTTTTTCCGACTGGCTTACAAGAGCATTGGTTTTTCTTGTTATTTCCTGTCCTTGTGCTCTAGTTTTATCGGTACCCCTATCTTTTTTTGGAGGTATGGGAGCTCTAAGTAAACTAGGAGTGATTGTCAAAGGTTCGGTGCATATTGAAACTCTTGCCAAACTCAAGGAAATAGCCTTTGATAAAACCGGGACTCTTACCATAGGCTCCTTTAAGGTTACGAGGATTGTGTCTTTATTGGACTTTGTGTCAGAGAATGAAATCTTAAGGTATGCCGCAGCTCTTGAGCATAATTCTACACATCCTGTTGCCATTAGTATAGTTAACGCCGCTTTGGAGCGCGGACTTCATCCTGATGTGGCCACTATGGTCTGTGAACATTCGGGGCTTGGTCTAAGCGGTATCGTTGATGAGGTAAAAGTAAAAGTAGGCTCGGCACGTTTCATAAATATTGAGGATCATTTAACCAATAATAACACTAATAATGAAACCATAAATCGTATCTATGTAAGTGTTAATGAACGGTATGCAGGATATATTGAAGTTTGTGATGCCTTAAAGCCTTCTGCTTCTGAGGCTCTTGAAAATATACGTAGTATGGGCATAAGTCGTGTGCTTATTAGCGGTGACCGTAAAGAGGTGGCTAAGATTGTTCAGGAAATCCTTCCTATTGATAAGGTTTATGCCGAGGTTAATCCACTCGAGAAAAAAGAAATTTTACAAAAAGAGCGGGAACATAAAAACCCAGTGGCCTTTTGCGGGGATGGGATCAACGATGCGTTGGTTTTATCAAGTGCGGATGTCGGCATTGCCATGGGAGATATCGGTTCGGCCACCGCGATTGAGGCTGCTGATGTCATTTTATTAAACGGATCACTGATAACTCTTGCAAAAGCGCTTTTAATTGCCAGGCGTACCTATAATCTGGCCATGTCGAATCTGGTTATGGTCATGCTGATAAAAGTTCTCATTCTGATTATGGGAGCTCTTGGTATTGCCAATATCTGGCTTGCCATTTTTGGTGATGTGGGAGTACTTATTCTATCGGTTATAAATGCTATGCGTTCACTGCATTTTTATAAATAAAATTCTTAATTGTTTCTAATATTAAGAACTATAATCTAGTATTTTAGACAAAAATCTTGTGACTTTGCGAACAGATTGGAGGAAATTCGGATAAACTACACACAGAAGAATGAGGTTGGTATGGAACAGGTTTTTAAGGTTGAAGGAATGTCATGTGCTGCCTGTGAAGCACGTGTAAGAAAAGCTCTTTTAAGGGTAGATGGCGTTTCATCCTGTGACGTGATGCTGATGAAAAACGAGTGCACCGTGGTCTATGATGAAGCGGTGACAAGTGTAGATCTGCTTGTTGCTGCGGTTAGGAAAAGTGGTTACGCTCTTGTGCTAAAAGAAGACCGAGATTCACCTGAAAATGCCTATGATGAGGCACAGTTGCGCGTGATCTTTGTGAAACTCGTTTTAAGCCTTGTTTTGACTTTTATGGTTATGCTTTTTAGCATGGGGCCGATGTTCTCCTTAACCTTAATTGAAGATGGCTTTACTGTTGGGACTGTATGCTGTGTTCTGACCGTACTTGTGATGCTACTGCAAAAAGAGTATTTTTTGAGTGCTCTAAAGGCGTTATCTCATGGTCAATGTAACATGGATACTTTAATTTCCCTGGGCGCTTTTTTTAGTTTTGCCTATTCTGTTTGGACGCTTGTCTCTCTTGAGGAGGGTATAAAGGCTTCTCAAGTCTCTTTGTTTTTTGAAGGGGCTGCAGGTATTCTCACTTTTGTGGGAATTGGGAAATATCTTGAAAAAAGAGCGCGTAATCTAACCACCAGAGCTCTGACTTCACTGTACAGACTTGCTCCCAAAACAGTTACCGTAAAAGATGAAAGCGGTGAACACACCCTTATGGCAGATAGGGTTAAACAGCATGATATTGTGGTGGTGCGTCAGGGTGAACGTATAGGGGTAGATGGCATAATTGTAAAAGGAAAGGCCGAGGTTGACGAGAGTTCTTTAAGTGGAGAGAGTCTTCCTAGGTTTTTAGAATGCGGCGCAAAAGTTTGTGCTTCAACTCTGGTTATAAACGGCTATCTTGAGATTGAAACCGAGGTCATTGGCAAAGATACTACTTTAGGTCGCATCATAACTCTTGTAGAAAAAGCATCCTTGGCCAAGGTACCGCTCTCAAGACTTGCAGATAGAATTGCGGCAGTATTTGTGCCTTTTGTGCTTGGTCTTGCACTCGTAACCTTTTTTTGCTGGTATTTTATCGGTGATGCTGGATGTGCACAGTCTCTGTCTTTTGCGGTATCAGTTCTGGTGATTTCCTGTCCCTGTGCCCTGGGACTTGCAACTCCTGTGGCACTTGTCGCCGGCAACGGTTTAGCAGCGAAGGCCGGTATTATTTTCAAGGAGCCTCAATCCATAGAGTTTTTAGAACAGGCTGATACCTTTGTGTTTGACAAGACCGGCACCCTAACCTATGGCACCCTTGAATTGATAAGGTTTGAGACCTTTTATGACTGTGATAGGAACATGGCTCTTAAGATTGCAGTCTCCCTTGAGACACGGAGTGCCCATCCTATTTCCCATGCTTTTGTTGGAAAGGATAGTGTAATGGAGGTTACTGACTACAGTTATGAGGTAGGAACGGGAATTTTCGGCACTATCTATGGTCAGCGCTATGCTCTTGGTAACTTAAGACTAAGTGATAGTCTGCATCTTAATCTTTCTTTTGAGGTTATCGAAAAGATTGAAGCCGCTCAGCGTGAGGGATTATTGCCACTTATGCTTTTTGATCTCAGTAAAAAAGGGGATGAGATGCTTGTGGCAATTTTTTATCTTGGAGATATCCTGCGTGAGGACAGTTTGCCTGCCATTTTGTCCTTGAAAGCTCTTAAAAAAAAGGTGCTCATGCTCTCAGGTGATAGTAAAAACTCCTGTGAGAGGATCGCAAAAAAACTTGCCATAGATGATTTTTATGGGGAGCTTATGCCATGGGATAAGGAAGAATATCTTAAAAAACTGAAGGCAAAAGGACATAAAGTGGTGATGATAGGAGATGGGATCAACGACAGTATCTCGCTTAAAGCGGCACATGTGGGTGTTGGCATGGGAGGAGCCGCCGATATTGCCATAGATTCTTGTGATGTCGTGCTCCTAAAATCCCAGCTTACGGATCTTTACAAGGCTTTTATGATTTCTAGGATCACCATGAGAAATATCAAGGAAAATCTTTTTTTTGCCTTTATCTACAATGTTCTTGCCATTCCGGTGGCAATGGGGGTGTTTTACAACAGCCTTGGACTTTATCTTAATCCCATGCTGTGTGCTTTTTTAATGGGCATGAGCTCATTATGTGTGGTGCTCAATGCTAGCCGTTTAAGTTTTTACAGAATAAAACCACTCTCTATACCTGTATCACACAATGATGAGAAAGAAAGTGGTATAAATAACGGTTCTAAATCTAATGAGGAAAAATTAAG
>CACYBT010000410.1 GCA_902772715.1 uncultured Succinivibrio sp. | reverse complement strand
ATATTCAAGGCACAAGCCTTCTTCTCCTTCATTAGGAGTAAAAACATCAACAAAGAAAAAAGTGGTATATTTTTGAGGCATTTTGCTTAAAGACTCCGCGCAGGCTTACTTGGAGCCAGCAAATCCGTGTCCTCTTCAAGAACGGCTCCACCGTTATCAATATCCACCTGAGCCTCCTGCCCCATAGATGAGGATCTAACTTCAGTTTTTGGAACCTGATACACAGTACTGCTGGTACTTGCAGAGTTATTGGAATTAACCATAATTTCAGAGGAATTTGGAGTACCCGTAGCATCCATATAATCAAAAATAGGATGAATCTTTCGTACTCCATCAATCTTACGCACCTGATTGATGGCGCGGTTTCCCTCATCACGGGTAACATATCCCATAAGGTAAACCACCGCATTTTCCGTAAGGACTTTAAAACGCCCTGAGCTGATGTTTGAACCGGTAAGTAAAAGACTCTTTGCCTTACTCGTAATATAGGCATCCTTTATAGAAACGGAAGCCTCAAGAGGTTCTCTTATCTCAATAAAATTAAAGACTCTCTTCACTCCTTGGATATTGACAATCTTCTCAAGACACTCATTGATATACGCTCCATCAACAGACTCTCCCACCAAAAGAACATTACCATTCAGAGTGACACTGTCAACACTAAAGTTCTTAGGAATAGAACGTGATGAATCAGATTTTAAAATTGCAAAAACTTCATGATTAATTTTCTGATCATCATACTGCGTTCCTACAGGACGACTGTCAGACCCAATGTAGGCTCCGACTCCTGCAGCAGTGCTTCCTGCGACAAGCGCAAGACAGCCACTTAAATTTAAAGCAAAACCGGTTACCAGCAAAGAAACACAAAATGGTCTTAATTTTTTTGAAAAACGTATCATGGATCAACTCCTCAAATGTTGCTTAAATTATATCAACAAAGTACCAAAAATGCTTGAATTTATGATTGAAGAAAAACATAACCATATAAACAAGAAAAGAAGGTAAGAACCCAAATACTGACGAAAAAGTATACAAACGTTTGCCCCAAAAAAAGAAAATCCCCTAAAAACAGAAGTAATTAGGGGAACAATCAAACAAACATAAGGATTATTTGAAGTATATCACAAAAAACAAAATAAAAGCAAGTTATAAAAAAAATTTTTTAATAAATTATATACCTCAAAATTTCTTAAGTACTATCAAAAGGTTATTTCAAAACAAAAATAAGTTTCTGTAAAATTAAAACAAAAACTAAAACGTTTTAGGTTATTATTTACAAAAGTTTTTTATCTACACAACAGCATATTGTTTAACTTTTATAACGATGCTGTTAAATCCTCAAAGGTATTAACACCAAGGCAGCCATGAGATGTTCCTGCTTTAGGCTATACTTGCAGAAAAAAAAGCCAAGTATTGCAAAACAGCACCAAACCTCAGCCATGTGGAGGTGATGTTGTGTTTAAACGTTACAGATCACAGTCTTTTTAAGAGAATTAGCATACACTGACATACTTACAAAATGAGCCTTAAAATTAAGTGTCCTATTCTTCAAAAATGATTGTAGTTATGGCAGTTAATGTTCTGAAAGCCTGGCAAAACTAGCTTTGGTAGACCATATTATGTTGTTTCTTCCTGTAAAAAATGCTCCTATTTTTTTTGAGGATAAATTGTCTAATTCTCTTAAATAACCGTGATTAGAAACCCTAATCAAAAAAAATTTAAAAAATCTGTTGACAAGCCGTGGATACAAACCTATAATGCTTCCTGTCGGTGATTAGCGCAGTCCGGTAGCGCATCTGGTTTGGGACCAGAGTGTCGTAGGTTCGAATCCTACATCACCGACCATTTTTTTTGTCCTTTCTTATTTCTCTCCAAGTTTTCAAAATTTGTGAATTCGTTGCCTAAACATTAACAATTCTGTCCTTAATTTTATGTTTAAATGTGGTTTGTAGCGTATTTAACTATATTAGGTATTGCTTATTCAGAACTGACTCCTGAATATGTAGCAAGCATTAAACAAGGCACATAAAGGAAATGGTGTTATGCGTTGCAGTAACCTGTCTTAACTAAACCCCATCTTTAGAACCTAAATTTAATAAATAATCGTCCAAGAACCTTTTTATAATTGGGATTGAACGAATTGGATTTTTTCGAACAGT
>CACYBT010000409.1 GCA_902772715.1 uncultured Succinivibrio sp. | reverse complement strand
TTATCTAAAAGAAGTTTTACAATCACTGTATTTGGGAGAACTACGGCCGGCAAGTCGACGTTAATGGAAGTGTTGACTCATGGAGATGGTAAAACAATTGGGAATGGTTCGCAAAGAACAACAACTGATGTTAGAAAATATCGTTATAGAAATCTTCAAATTGTTGATGTTCCAGGAGTGGCTGCATTTAAAGGAATAGAGGACGAGAAAAAGGCATTTGAAGCTGCAAAGCAAGCTGATCTAATACTTTTTTTGATGAAAGATGAAGATGTTCAGGACTCAGTTGCCAAATGTTTGAGCAAAATAAAATCATTGGGAAAACCAATTGTATGCTTAATTAATGTTAAAGCTGATATTGGTAACACGCCCATTACTCCTGGAAAGATGAAACTTTTTCGTCGTGATTTAGATAAGAAAATGAGGACTGAGCATCTTGAAGGAATTAAAAAACAGTTGTTTGACTATGGACAGAGCTACGGTCAGGACTGGCATGATTTACGATTTGCATATGTACATTTAAAAGCTGCATTTCTTTCTCAACAGAAAGAATATGCAGAATACTCAAAAGAACTCTATAACTTATCCCGATTCTCGTATGTTGATCGTGTAATCACAGAAGAGGTAACCAATTATGGTAGGTTCTATAAACTGAAAGCATATACTGAGATCATAGCAGTTCCCTTATTGGATTCGGTTGAAACACTTTTTGAACAAAGCTACCAAAATAGAAGGCAAGGATCAATTATGGCGGCGAAGAGAAAAGCTTTGTCGAATTGGATAAAAGACTTTGCCAAGAACAGTGAAACATTGATTGATACATTCGCTATCTCTGTTAGAAGTGAATTAAAAAGAGAAATAGCTAATTTTGCAGAAGAAAACTATGCTAACAAAAAGGCAAGTGATAAATGGAATGAAATAATTAAAGAAAAACATATTGAATCAAGAGCAGAGAAACTTTTGGAAGGATTAGCTGCTGAATGTGAAAATGAATTGAGAGAAATCTCTCGAGAGATAGATTTTGACATCAAATTTTCATATAGATTAAATGCTGAACGATCATTAAATATGAGAACTATTTGGAATGCCCGCAGAATTTGGAATTGGGGAGTTTCAATAGTTTCAGGTGGATTAACGATAGCTGGATTATTTGCTGGAGCATCTTTTGTGGCTGCAGGGTTTGGTGTTGGCCTGTTAGGAGGCTTAGGCGGCTTCCTATTCAAGGGATATGAAGAAAAAGCAAAAAATGCCAGGAATGAATTAGAAGAAAAACTAACTGATCATATAAACAACAAAATAGATATTCTTGTCAAACAAATGAAAAGAATTATCCAAAATGAATTGTTGAATAAATACATGAATCCGGCGGAACAATCAATGAATAGCGTTATTTCGTCACTCTTTAAGTTATCAGACGTTCAATATGCGTTTGCTTGTACACTGAATCTCAAGCTAAAAGATATTAATAGACTTGTTATTAGCGATTCATTAGCATTTGTAAATAGAGAAGAAGACAATACTCTAATTGTTGATATAGCAAGGGTGCCAGGCAGTGCGGTTTTGCTGGTGCTTAATGATGGTGCTCATTTTCCCGATGAGACCCAAAAAGAATTAAGCCACCTTTTGAAAGAACAAATATGGTTTACCATTAAGAAAGATGACTTAAAATCATACATTAGTCAGATTCTTGGAAAAACATATAATCAAAATAGTATTAGTATAGAGGCTATAAATGAAAAATTGAGAATTGCTCATATATCTTCAATAGATAATTCTAATATTTATATAAACAATCGGATACGACTGGCTCAGCAACTGACTGGTCTGTTGATTATGAGATAATGGCGGAGGTTCGTGATGGAGAGTGAAGTATTAGCAATTTCTGATTGGACAAATAAAAGTCAGGAATTATTGAATAAAACAAAAAATGTGTTCTCTAAAATTGGTTATGTGGATTCATCATTTCCAACGACTGTTTTTGATGTTGAAAAGCCGGTCAGTATTGTATTTGTTGGACAGTATAGTGCAGGCAAATCAACAATAATAAAAGCCCTGACAGGAATAAAGGATATAGAAACAGGAGAAGGTATAAAAACACTGGTTACACAGTCTTATAACTGGAACGGAATTGAGATTGTAGATACTCCAGGTATTCATACAAAACTTCGTCCGGATCATGATGAAATAAGCTATAAGGCAATTTCTAATGCAGATTTGCTGGTGTATGTTGTTACTGAAGAATTATTTGATGATTTTATTGGAAACAATTTTAGAAAAATACTATTAGAAAATGATAAAGCCGCTGAAATGATCTTGGTTGTCAATAAAATGGCGGACGTAGGAAATACTTCAGAGATGCGTGCAATTAAGACAAAGGATCTTGAAAAGGTTACAGCTCCATATTCACCTGAAGACTTAAGAATAGTTTTTATTGATGCTGAATCATATTTAGATAGCTTTGATGAAGATGATCCGGAAATCGCGAGTGAATTATTGGAACGCAGTAACTTTAGTAGTTTTATAGACACATTAAATAGGTTTGTTGCTGAAAAAGGAATCTCATCCAGGTTGACAACGGTTTTATATAAACTGTTTGACCACCTGCAAAAGGCAATACCAAATTATCAGTCATCTACTGGTGATGAAGACATTGATGCTGTAGAAGAACATTTACTTAGAGAGAGATATATTATCTCCCAAGCATCATGGAGAATTGAATCGGCAGTACGATCGATATATGAGAGAACCGCTTCTGATATAAGAGAAAAAGGCCGTTTAATCGCTAATGATCTTTTTGATTGTAATGATGAATCTCAAGCTGAAAAGATGTTAAAGGATGCATATGATGCGGTTAATGATCTCTCTGAAACCTGTGAAAAAGAAGTTGTCGCTAAGATAGAAGAACTGGCAACTGACTGCCAGGCACAACTGGATGATTTTTATAATTCTGATTTTTCTAGTGCTTTGCAGTTCAGACTAAATCAGAAGAGTAATAAAGGAAATGTTATAATTGATAACCTATTAAAATCTGATTGGATCGCACAAGGAAGTCAAACAATCATTACAAAGACAACAGGGGCTAATGCAGGAGCAAATGGACTGAAAGCATTCTCTGGCAGCAATGTTCATGAATGGGTTCTTAATGTCGGTCATTATTTTGGGTATAGTTTCAAGCCTTGGGAAGCTGTCAAATGGGTAAAAAGAATCAATATTGCCGGCAAAGCACTTGGTGTATTTGGCGTTGTATTCTCGCTGGGTATGCAAGTAAAAGGAGATATTGACGAAGACAAAAGAAATAAAGAAATAAAAGAAAATCGTGAAAAACTTAGAGCCGGATTTAATGATGCTGCCAATGAATTGATTAATCATTATAACAATGCAATGAATTGTTTGCTGGATGATAATTATCGCAGCCGGATAAGAGAAATTGATAGCAAAGTTAGAAGCATTCGTGAACTGAGGACAAGTAATTCTGAAGCTTGTCGGTTGCTTGTAAAAATACAAGATGAATGTAGTGATTTGATTTCTGAAATACATAGAAGCACAGTGTAACCACTTTAATCAGAACCTGACAATATAGATTTAGTCTTGGTGATGGCATGATATAGTATGTTACAAGCGGTGATATATCCATTATTAGGACTTATAATGCGAGGTTTTTATTAGGGAAATTTATTATAAGAAGTTATTTACTGATTGAAGAATGAAAAAGATTTAAGAAGCTTACAGACATCATTCAAGGTACTTTTAATAAGTTTAAGAGTGACAGCAATGTCATGGTGGATGTCCTGGAGAAAACCGGTCTGAATATGAACTGCAGCATTGGAGATATCATGGAAATCTGTCCTAATCCGTTTGACCGTACACAAAAAAGCACAATGAATTCTTTAGAATAACTCAATATAGAAGGGTTGAAGATAGATATGGTTGATTACGCACCTGGTATGCGAGCCATCATTCGAGACGAGGAATGGATGGTCAAAAAAATAGAGACGAACAGTCTAAACAATAAAGCTCTTTATTGTGTAGGTATCTCTCCACTTGTCAAAGATAAAGATGCTATTTTCCTGACTGATCTTGAGAAAATTCAGATAGTGAATCCGGCTGAAGTAAAACTGATACCGGATCATTCGCCGCGCTATAAGAGGTCTCTTCTATATCTGGAGAGCCAGTGGCGGCAACAGATCCCGACAGATACGAATATACATATCGGCTACAAGGCTGCTATGGATCCGATGCCTTATCAGCTTGATCCTTCTAAACTTGCTCTCCAGAAACCGAGACAGAGAATTCTGATTGCGGATACGGTTGGTCTGGGTAAAACTCTGGAAGCAGGCATTCTTATGTCTGAGCTGATTGCCAGA
>CACYBT010000408.1 GCA_902772715.1 uncultured Succinivibrio sp. | reverse complement strand
GCGGGAACGGATAATGGTTGCGTTTTCGTTAAGATAGGTTAGAATGGCACAGGCTGTTGTTTCATCGGCGTGAAATGTGCCGTCATGCGTGGCGATTATCATTGTGACTCCTTAGTTACGACGATTTTAGCACAAAATCTGTGCTCCTGCCGTTACGGTGTACAAAGGTGAGGCAAAAGTCTTGGTTAATCTTTGATTTTGTGACTTAAACACAAAAGTTTTTTGCTCTTGGACCCTTTATGTGTATTAAAAACAGTACGGTCTATCTTGCGCCTTTAGAAGGTCTTGCTGATGCGCCGATGCGCAGGGTGCTGTGTGCGCATGGCGGTTATGATCTCTGCTATTCGGAGTTTATACGGGTAACAGATCTTAAGGTGGTCAAAAAAACCTTTATAAGAGAAGTTCCAGAACTCTTAAATGATGGTAAAACTTTGGATGGAACCCCGATAAGAGTACAGCTGCTTGGCGATAATCCCAAAACACTTGCAGCCTCGGCCAAAACTGCCTATGATCTTGGCGCCAAATCTATAGATTTGAACTTTGGCTGTCCTTCGCGTTTTGTTCATCATTCCGGGGCCATGCTTCTAAAGGAGCCGGAGTTGCTAACAAGCATTGTTCTTGCGGTGCGTGATGCCCTGCCAGACGACTGTCTGCTCTCCTGTAAGGTCCGTCTTGGTTTTTTAGATGCCAGCGAGTCTTTTGACATTATCAAAGCCGTGGCCCAGGAGGGCGTCAAGGAAATCTGCGTACATGCCAGAACCCGTAAGGGACTTTATCGCCAGGAGGCCTTAAACTGGGAGGCTATCAAGCCCTTGCATGAGTACAAGGGCAGTGCTGTGCTTATTGCCAATGGCAATATCAACTCTCTTGCGGAGGCGCTTTTGTGTGAAAAGGTTACACTCTGTCATAATTTTATGTGCGGACGCGGAGGTTTTGCTACCCCGAATCTTGGGCACTGCATCAAGGAGGGCGCACCTCCTTATTCTTACGCTAAACTACTGCAAACCTGCCGGGAAGTGCTTTTGACCTTTAAGGATACCCCGCGCAGCGATAAAATCGTCATGGATCGTACCAAACAGTTTTTAGGCTATGCTAAAATGAACCGTAATGATGTACAAGATTTTTTCAGGCGTTTTTGTCAGAGTTCTGATCCTGAGGATGGACTTAGACTGCTCGATGCTGAAATTACAAGGAGTCACAATAATGAATCTCTCTAAAGTTCTTAAGCTTTCTGTTTTGAGTGTAGGATTTGGGATCTGTTCTCTTGCTTATGCCACCAGGCTGCAGATGGTTTATTTTCCACCGGTTCCAGAAAACTGGACTATGAAGGTTGAGGGAACCACCGTAGAGTATTATTCACCGGTTAATTCTAAAACCAATCGCAATCCTCGTACCGTCTTAAGGTTACAGTATACCAAAAAGCATGCGGACAAGGATGCCAAGACCCTGGCCGAGGAGTATTCAAAAGAGCATGAATGCAAGCCGCCTAAACAGCAGGGCAAGGGTTTTTATACCATTTCCTGCCCCCTTATTCAGCGTGATGCGGTAGTGGTAGGAGAGCCTGGCAATATGTATCATATTGAGCTAAGCGGAGATAGAGTGCAGGAGGCCATGGATCTCATCAACTCATATGTAACTTCCATTGTCAATGGTAAAAGGACTTTTGAAGATAGAGAAATCGGTGAGAAAGTGCAGTAAACTTTCATAAAAGGTTCGATTGTAAAATTTTTGGATTTAATATTCTTCGTTTTTGACAGACTCTGATATGCGACCTAACCATCTGTATCACTAAGGGTTTTACCAAAACACCACTGTCAACTACTACATGTGAGCCTTCTTTACCAATTGCTGAATTGATTAGACTTTTAAGATCAAACTCGTCAAAAGCACCAGCAAACAAGTCCAAGCGTATGTATCTCATAGCCGGTGCTGATTTCAGCAATATTTCAAATGTTCAAATCTTTTATGTGCGCAGTTCCTAATTATTTACAACATCCATAAGGAAAATTATTAGAAAACTAGCGCTTTGTCAAAAAAAAATGATCAAAGCGATCCCTGTCACATATATCAAATTAAAATGTGTAAAAATGTGATTAATTATTCAATATATTACATATAACATTATTAATTATATTGTTATGCTTATAATAGAATAAAAACAATTATGAAAAATTTTGATCATATTTT
>CACYBT010000407.1 GCA_902772715.1 uncultured Succinivibrio sp. | reverse complement strand
TAATATGCCTTATTATGCTGTATAACAAATGTCACACCTGTAACTTTTCCAGCTTTTCCTTTGGTTTTTAGAAAATCAGCTATATAAATATCAGACATTATATTTATTTCATCTATTCCGGGCTTTAATATTCTTGTATAAAAAGTATTAAATTTTTTATACATCTGAGATTTAATATCCAGATCTTCCATCTTTTCCCAATCAGGATTTTCTTTAATGCCTTCTTTTTTCAGCAATGGCTGGTTTATATCTATGAATCCCATCTGCATTTTTAAGTCAGTAAGATTCCAATACACTTCATATTTAGGCAAATCTTCCTGTCTTAAAGCCATATTCATTTTAGGAAGGTTAGGAGGATATGCATACGATTTTAATAATTTATATAGCTGAAAACCTCCATTTTTTTTGAATGAAAAGAGAATAGGAAGCCTTAACTTCGAAAAATTACTCGTTAGATTCATAAAATACTTTTTCATTGATGGTTCAAATTCTATATACAATTTACCACTTTCGTAGGCTATATCCCCATACAGATTTTTTAGTATAAATCTGTCGTTATCTTTATCTTCGATAATAAAAACTTTCTGCTTCATGGACAAAGCTACGCTTTTTATACGCTCGTACAATCCTCCCGATCTGTATTCACTGTAGCCTTTGCTTGCCGTGATGTCAGCTATATCTTTAACTGTAAGAATTACAAAATTTACAATATATTCATTTCCAAATTCATCTCTTTTTACCTTCTGGCTTACATTTTTTTGTGCCATACAGTACATAGCAAGAGCCTCTATCTTCGACTCTAAAAGAGTAGTATATTCCCTTGCTCTTATCATAGTATTTGAAACTGATATGAATTGATTTTTGTATTTCTTATCTAACTCAGTTGTAAGTTCATTCATTTTCTACTCCCACCAAAATACATGCTCTACTATCACATTTAGATGCCTACAAAACATGCGCATGGTACGATTTATTTAGCTTATGCGCACTTTTTGTAGGCATCTGAAAAAGATTTTAGTCTAATTGTTGTGGAATGTCAAACTAAAATACAAGATATTGTAGAGTTCAGATTTCTTCCATTATAACGATGCGCATTTTTTGTGGTAGCTGACCATATTTTCGCGTACTTTTTGTAGTAACTGTATTTAATTCTGCGTACTTTTTGTAGTTTCTGAAAGCATTTTTGCGTCTTTTTTGTAGCAACTGAGTATATTTCTGCGCACATTTTGTGGTATCTGAATTCATATTTGCGCACTTTTTGTAGTATCTGAAGCCAGATTTTCACATGTACTGGTGTAAAATAAAATGTTTTAGATGTAAAATGTAGGCTTTTTAAACAAATTGAGGGTTGAAGTATAAAGAGCAATTTAGTAAATTTCACAAGCATGAATCTATTAGAGCGTCCAAAGAAATCCTGCGTATTATTTGTAGCATCTAATATCTATACGCGCACTTTTTGTAGTACCTTAGCGCACTTTTTATAGTATCTTGACGCAGATTATGTAGTATCTTCCAAAATTCACTCGCGCACTTTTTGATGTTTCTATACGTATCATTTGTAGTATCTAACTTCCTTTTTGCGTACAATTTGTAGTTTCTATGCGTACATTATGTGGTATCTAACATTTAAGAACATAAGAAACATGCGGTTTACAGCCTCTATAAATATAAAACAAAATAAAAGTTGTTATATAAAAGTAAAAACAACAACCTGCAAACTTTGTAGAAAGAACACCTTAAATAACAAAAAATCTGTTCACCGTGAACAGATTTTTTTTAAAATATTAAAAACTTCCTAAAACATCATTATTTTGGTTGCAAAAAAAACCTATTGAAATAATTATAGTTATATGCTAACTTTATTTTTATAAATCAGGAGGTCATAATTATGTATGCAATTAAAATAGGGGTAGATGTAGGAAACTATGATACCAAGACACAAAACTGCACTATAGCAAGTGGCTTTAAGAAATATGACAAAAGACCGGAAATAGCAACGAAGGTATTGGAATACAACGGATCCTATTATGTCCCGGATATCTCAGAGCGAATGCCCTATGTGGCGGATAAAACTCAGAATGATCAATGCTTGATACTTACTCTTTTCGGCATAGTTGAGGAGCTTCTTTATTTAGCCAAAGAAGCTACAAATAGTGAGTTTTACAGTCACGACACTATACAGGAGGAACTAAACAATTATAAACATATCAAGCTTGGATTAGGATTGCCGCCAGGACATTTTAATGCTTTATCCAAGAAGACTATCGAATATTACAATGAAAAGCTTTCGGGTAAGGTTGTCATCTCTTATCGAAAATATGATTTTGAGTTTGAAATAGATACTATAAGATTATTCCCACAGGACTTTGTTGCAGTATATAAGAATAAAGAAAGTAAGATAGCAAGAAAAAAGAGGTATTATATAGTTGGAATAGGCGGCGGAACGGTTGATGTTGTACCGGTAATCGACGGTCAGCCGGATGCCAATAACTGTTTTTCATTAGAAATGGGAACAAGGGTAATGTATCGAAAGATATGCGCAGATGTGCAACGGTCTTTTGGAAGTATGCTTGATGAAAGCCTTGTAGAAGACGTTTTGAGAGAAGAAGAGACAGTATTATCAGATAAGGTAATCACAATGGTCAATGACAGCGCTTCAAAGCATTATAATGATATTATAAATGGTTGTATTCAACAGGGTGTTAAATTGTCATTGTATCCTGTAGTTTTCTTTGGAGGAGGTTCTCTTTTATTAAGGTCAAGCATAGAATCAGATAATAGGCTTATACAGCCCGAGATATTACCTGATATAAATGCTAATGCAAAGGCATATGCAAGCTGCTTGCGATAAAGGTAGGTGATTATTATGGCAGTTAAGAAATATAAGACCTCAGAAGATTATGTGAAAAAATTCATCTATTTTGATGAATCAAACCAGTTTCAATCTGAATGTCTGACGCTACTAAAACTCAGCGGACACAAGCAGGCAAAATTACTTGGATGGATGACACATGAATTTATATTAAAACATGGTATTAATTTAGATCAGATTGATAAGGTTCAGTTCAAGACATACCTTAAATTTTTGGAATTACAGCCTAAAGGATTTAATTTAACGCCAATAAATGAAAATATTAGTGAAATAGCAACCTCAAAAGAAATAAGAACTGATATAGCTGACACAGAAAAGAGCAAAAGAGAAGAAAAAGAATCATTTATAAACGAAGAAGATATGGATGCTATGAATAATGCACTGGCAGCTTGGGGAATATAAAAAACACTTGACATAAAAATAAAACAATATTATATTTATTTTTATTAAGTGGAGTGAATGGTGAACTACCCCAACCTGCGCTTCGCTTAGGAAGGGGCTTCCTGCTTCAATCACCACTGCGTTAACTAAGATATACTTAACTGACGTCTTATACGGTGTCCACAGGCTTTTGGTCTTAAGACCGGTTCGGC
>CACYBT010000406.1 GCA_902772715.1 uncultured Succinivibrio sp. | reverse complement strand
ATGAGGCGTACTGTCAGGCAGACTGGCTGCAGGTGTTCCCGGTCTTTTTGAATACACAAAGGAGAAACTCTGATCAAATCTCACCTTATTGACTATCTCCATGGTTTTTTGAAAATCTTCTGCAGTTTCAGAAGGAAACCCCACGATAAAATCAGATGAAATATGAATACTTGGCCTTGCAACTCTAAGTTTCTGTACTAATGTAAGATATTCTTCTGCTGTGTAGCGACGATGCATAGCCTCTAAAATACGGTTGGATCCAGACTGGATTGGTATATGTATGCCGTCGGCAATTTTGTCAATATCGCGCAGGGCCTCAATAATATCATCTGTAAAGTCCATAGGATTTGAGGTGGTAAAACGAATACGCAAAACGCCTGGGAGGGCGGCAATTTCATACAGCAGCTGCGCGAAGGTGCAGACACTGCCATCCGAGTTTATACCATGATAGGAATTGACATTCTGACCTAAAAGATGAATTTCCTTGATGCCATTTCCTAGCAGGTCAAGACATTCCTCAAGAATATCATCAACGGGGCGCGACTGCTCTTCACCGCGGGTGTAAGGTACTATACAGTAAGTGCACTTGTTAGAGCAGCCTTCCATAATCGTAACAAAGGCTGCAGGCCCATGAACCTCATTTTTGGGAAAATAGTCAAATTTATCGATGGCTGTAGCCTCAACTTCGACTTGATTTTCGCCGCTTTCTTGATAGTTTTGCAAAAGTGCCGGAAGGCGGTGAATGGTACGTGGACCAAAAACAATATTGATGGAGGAGTCTAGTTTCAAAATCTGTTCAGCAAGTTCTGAACCCACGCAGCCGCCTAAAGCAACAATGGTTTGTGTATTGATATCTCCGGTATGACGCCACGAGGCCAACTGGTTGAAGACCTTGTCTTCGGCTTTGGCACGTACTGCACAGGTAACAAGAATTACGATGGTGGCATCCTTGGGACTTGCAACTTCAATCATACCCACAGCGCGCATTAAGTCTCGAATTCTGTCGGCATCGTAAACATTCATTTGGCAGCCCCAAACTTCAATATAAAAGGTGCCACTCTGTATTGTAATAGGATCTAAAGAATTAAGAGTTATACTGGTCATAAAGTCAGTTTAATGGTTTGTTGATAATACATTTTGTAAACAGCTCTGTCATGAGTCTGTAATCCTCAGCAAAGGCATTTATGGAGGCCTGCAGCATCATGCCTGGGTCGCATCTTGAATAATCTACTCTATAGCCTATGGAAAGAAGCAGTTCGCGGATAAATTCTCGTTGTGCACGACCATTGCCTTCACGAAAAGGGTGTACGGCATTGATTTCGCCTAGATAGTAAGCGGCACGGGAGGGAAGGTCTTCTGCTGTACATTGTCTAAGAAAATCTTCTTCTTTAAGTTTAAAAAAAACTTTATTGATCATGTTTTCTACATATTGAGCATCACAGAACAAGATTTCTTTTGAGATATTTACACGCCGCAGCTGACCTGCCCAGGGATAAATATCCTGAAAAATGTAAAAATGAATTTTTTTGAGATGTTTGAGATCAAAAGTACCATGGAGAGGCTTTTTTAGAAGATCTATAATTCTAGCACCTGTAAACATTCTTTCATACTGTGAAAGAATCTTAGGATCATGTTCCCCAAATTTGTTAATTAAAACTTCGGATCCTGCATAGCAATAGATCTTATCGTAAGAAGAGGCTTCCAAAGTTCAAGCGACCTTGTTGTCCTTGTTCATTTTCATGAGTTGATGTTTCAACTCAAGAAAATCAATTTTACCTTCAGCGTATAAACGCAGCAGTTCTTCCTGCTCTTCTGAAAGTACTAAATTTTCCATAGCCAGTGTGGCTTTCATTTCGTCTAGTAACATAAAATCTCCGTTATATGTCTACACATTCATTATATCAGAAAGAGGTTGAAAAAAACATCTAAACTTATGATTAATTGTCTTGTATTACAACAGGTTAAAAATACTAACTTGGACTTTTCAACTGACAAAAAAAACCTGAGCATAAAATATGCTCAGGCAATTTGAGGTATGTGAATTTTAGCAAACTTCCAATTTGCAGTTAAATTATAATTGCTAAAACTTAGCATAAAATTAGATTTTTAACTCTTTTTGAGAAGTGTTTTTTAGCATTTACCACAAGTACTGGCATGATTAGGATCACTATGGTTCGTCAATCTCTAAAAAGAGGTGAGTCTGATTTTTAGATTAGGAAAAAATTTTTCTGTTTTTAACCTGTGTCCACACAAAAACTAGAGCCCCTGTCAAAACTTAGAAATTTGCACTGGTTGCTTTAACAGGTGGAGTCTATCAACACAGAAGTCATGTTGCAAATGAGACTTTGGTCGAAGTTATGAGAGTATAAAATCATCCTGTATAGAGATTCTGAGCCTCCTCAAGATTGTCCAAATGTCTCACGTTGAGGAGATGTTTGCTCTTAGTATAGTCTATGATTTCAAAAAGGAGTTTTTCTAAATCACTGCCTTTTTCGTAGTTTGCCGTGGCATAGTAGTTAATTCTCTTGTCGGCTATTAGCTCATAGACTCGCCTTTTATTAAACTTCGGATCATAAACACCTATGGCATGGCCTCCCATGGAAGTTACAAGTTTCATGCAGGGAATGTCAGTCTGGCTGTCGCCGATATATACCATGTTGGTAAAAGGGATCCTAAGGGTTTCTTTTGGATAGTAACGGTTGACATCGTTATCGTTAACATCTAGGGTTCCTTTTGAAATACGGAACAGAAACTGTGTTTTATTGGTGAAATTGATGTTCTGAGCAGGCCACACTGCAGCACCATTATGATCATATAAGAAGGAATTTGCATAAATTGCGGTAAAATATTTACTGATATTTGTCCCTTCAATCATTTCCTTGAGTCCCGATGAAATAATATAGTGCTCAAGTTTTACCCTTTTTTTCTGTGCGTAAGTGTTTAAACGTTTAAACCATGTATCTACACCAGGATATAGGCTTACTTTAGCTCCAAACTCCATAAGACAGTCTTTTTTTACTTGAAATTTTCCTTTTGCTCCATTGAGCATCAGATACATATAGGAAAGGTTAGGATCCATCTGATTTTTGATGGCAAGTTCTGTTGCAGTTTTCCAAAATTCATCAACATTTTCATTGATCTGCTGTATATATCCCTGAGCCTGCATTTCGCAAGGAGTAAGAGTGCGGTCAAAATCATAGCAGATGGCAAGTATGTTTTCTTTTTCCATAGTATGTATTCCGTTTTATTACAATCTCTAGTTAGTTGTATTAGTCTACATCCTTTTTGGGGATCCTGATGTGTACTTTTTTGCAATATGAGATGAAAGTTGTAGGACTTAAAAATAAAAACTTTAGCTGTGCCAATGTCCTTTTTGGAGGACTGCATAGTATTACCCCTTGTTTGATAGGTTTTAGTCTTATCTTCAAAGGTTGGAGTTCATTTTGCCGACGCAAAATTATGTGACAAACTAAAGAATAAAGTATCAACCACTCATAAAGCAAAATAAGT
>CACYBT010000405.1 GCA_902772715.1 uncultured Succinivibrio sp. | reverse complement strand
TGCATGGTACAAGGCACCATTTCAAACTGCTGTTCTTTGTGAGGACCTGACTCTGTAATTTTCAAAAGATGGTTGGACTGATAAACCTCAAAATAATCATTTGCAAAATGTGCATAGCATTTTCCTCCGTGCTGGTAGTTAACGCGGATGATGACAGCACAGTTTCCCGCGTAGTTGATGGAGCGGTTGTAATCTGAATAGCGACCCTTGTCGTTGTTGAGGAGCGGTATGCCCCCGTATTCTTTTTGATTAAAGCAGCTATGTACTACAGCAGGGTATTTTGTGACAACCATAGGCGAGGTGGCTTTTAAGGTGTTATCAGTTAGTGGAAGACGACATACAGAATAACTGGTGTTGCCATTAAATTCCGTTGGCTTAAAATCCTCTTTTTTGCAGATGAGTACCTTCCCTTTAATAAAAGGTACACCGCTTACATCATTAAACTCGTCATTGATGCTGGCAAAGACCAAGGATGGGAATGCCAAAGATAATCCTAGGCTGCAAAGCAGTGCATAGTTCACATGTTTGTTCATGATATTGCCTTGAAAAATAAACAACTATCTTCCCTTAAAAAAATCAAGGTAAAAAATACTCATGCCATTGGCATATTCTGCACACCAGTTTTCCCTTGAATAAATGTTAATTTCGTAAATTAGGTTATAGTATTCTGTAACCATATTCTTTAGGACAGGAGAATCCTCAACTAGTTTTTTGGTCTCATGGTATGCGGTATTTGGGCTGAAATTACAGTATTGAATCGCCAGATCTGTGGTTGCCAAAGTCATAGTCAATTTCGCTTCTTCAAAAGATACACCATATTTTTTCGCATAATCTGTTATTCCTTCCTCAAGGGACTTACTCATAGGTATTGTGTTCATAGGAAAGATGGGGCGGGTGTTCTGTGCCTTGACTGTAGCAGAAGCAGAGAGCATAGAAATAACTGCCACAGGCAGAATAAAATGTAAAAACATCCGTTTTTTTTTAATTTTAGAAAAATTTGCCATACTCCCTCCGCTACTTAGGACTGTTATGCGCACATCTGTTAAACAGGCTTAAGGCAAAGTTGTATATCGGCTTGGGGGTTTTCTGCATCGCAGCATCCACCTTATAGTCTCCGCCATAAAACATTCCGTCCACGAACACGCTGGTATGTCCGCGAATGGCATGTTTTTTACCGTTTTCATACATGAAAACCTTAAGGGTATCAGGACTTACATCGCCGTGACATCCCTGATAATAGGCAATCCATACCTCTTTTTGCCCATCGTTGTCCAGATCTGTAATAAGGGGAATGTCATTTGAAAATTCCAAACGGGCAAAGGTCTCACACTGATGTACATAATCGTACATCTTGTAGTCAAGAGTAGGTGGTATGGCGCCGTCATTACTGTAATCATAGGCATAAATCTCACGATTTGTAAAAATCATCTCGCCGGTCTCATCCCTGGTATTGTATAAGTCGCTCAAAGACAGAATAAGCATGTGATTAATGCCGTTAGCCGTATATGGTGTTTTGCTTACAACATTCCCTTTAACCTCAGGATATCCCTGGGCAGGATGAGCATCAGTGGCAAAGCCGGCATAACTTGATGAAAGCATCAGAGCACATATTGGAATTATCAATTTTTTGAGCATGATCTGTTCACTCCTAAGTCCAAATTTCAGTTAAAAAATTTAATTTGCTCTTTGGAAAACCATCTGTAGTCCGTTTGGCAGATAAAAGGTCAGTTGCTGACCATTAACCACCACTCTGTTGGTGCCGGTCATACCAACCTGCTGACCTGAGGTGATCTTGTAGTTAAGATTGCCGGTATTGGCATCGTACTGATAATTACCTACTTCAGTCTGCTGCCCGTTGACAAAACAAGTATAGTAGGAAGGAGTAAAGACAAAGGTGATTACTCCCTGAGGAGTCTGACAGTTCCAGGAACCTACTAGGATATTATTCTGCTGTGGCATAGGAGGTTGAGTTTGATCTGGATTTGGGAGGGGATAACCTCCATTGGTGCCAGGATTGGCCTCTGGCACTGTGTTTCCACCCCATCCTCCATTGTTTGCAGAATTGCCATCCTGTGGAGATTGTGGGTTACCACCCCAGCCCCCGTTATTTACAGAATTGCCACCTTGTGGAGATTGTGGATTACCACCCCATCCTCCATTGTTTGCAGGATTGTAGACCTGAGGAGATTGTGGATTGCCGCCATAGCCCCCGCTTTGACCGTTCTGATTTCCACCCTGAGTGGAACCCTGCTGTGTTCCTGGTCCTTGTGCATTTAAATTCTGTCTTTTAAGCACTACGCTGCCATCTAGCACTATCTCATTAGGATTATTAAAGGTGAGTGTATAGGATAGGCTTTTGCCGTTTTGGAACTGCATGTTAAGCGTGTTGCCCTGGACCGAAAAATTACCATAAACCTGCTGGTTGTTGAGGTTGAGACCGACCATATTGTTCATAAAGACCAGCATCATGACATCTTTACCGTTGGTGCCGTACCATGCGCCCTGCAGATCCCCTGCAAAGGCGATCCTCTGCCCATAGGGTGCTTTAAAGGTATTATTTCCCAATTCAAAAGTGGGGGCAAGAGAGATGGCTGAGGATGAATTTACGACGAACATTGTGCTCATAACTACAGCGATAAGTTTATGTTTTAATGTTTTCATAGGGCCTTCCTTATGTTTATAAACCTAAAATGTTTAAAGATTGTTGTTATTCAGTTTTTCCTTTAGTTTTGACCGTTGACTCTCTTGAGAAACGAAGCATGACCGTCGCGGCTTATAATTGTCATGTTATGACCGGTGCTGTCAATGTAGAAACAGTATTCACTAAAAGGCATGTCCCTAGCTAAAATGAGGTTGTTAACAAGCCTGAACTTACTTTTGGCCTTAAGTTTTTCCTGTACGCGGATGAGACTGACCTCATTGTCGGTAAAATTCCAAAGTTCCGTATCTGAGCGCCAACTTCCCTTTAGTCTTGCAAGATTCTGCGAGGACAACGGACTTAGGGTGTAGCGGGTACCTTCTCCCATACTGATGAGATACCATTCTCTGGTGCTGCCGCTTGCGTACAGGAAAGAATAAAAATTCTGGACATTCTCTACACGCATATCAATTTCGCTGTGCTCTGCTTTTTTATACAGTAATAACTGCGGGGTACCCACGTTTAAAAACACAAAGCTACCGTTATCAATTTTTTCTCCGCTGGCATCCTGCATGCTCCACCAGCATTTTTGCCTCTCACATTCTAAGGACAGATTTCTAAAATTTGGCAAAAGATGAGTGCCATCCTTATCTGTTGCATGCTGAATGAGCGTATAGGTACCAAGAAGATTCTGTTCGGCGTTGTTTCTGGTATTTTCAAGATAAGCCTTAAGTTTGTCATCATGATAAATGGTATATGGTGCTGATAATGACATGGCATTTTTGCCGTCAGCCGTCTGTACTCGTATAAGCGTACGGATTTTGCTCATAGGTTCAAGCATGCCTAGGGTTAAGGCCAGAAATTGACCTATTTTGATGGGGTTGCCAAACTCAGTCTTGACTTCGTTTTTTTCAAGATAGGAAAGAGCAGGGCGTAAAGTTCCGCCTGGTTTTAAGGTGATCTGAGAACCACTCTGGTTATTGCCTTGACCTTGCACCACTTCCGCTCCCATGAGCATGCGGTTTAGATTACTGAATTTTAGTTTTACATAAAGTTCCTGCCCTCCAAGAGTAGCATCAGTGTACATGCCATAACCTATGGACACATTGTCATTTAGAGAGTTTGCAGTAGAGGTGTTCTGAATGGAGATATCGTAACAGTTGCTGCCATCGGTAATAAGGTATTTCTGTCCGGTAATTTCCCTTATAAGATGGGTAGTCCCGTTGTTATAATGTGGAGTGTTGCGCTTAAGATAGCCATAGGTTCCGTTGTCATGCTGCTTATAATTGTATTCACGCAATAGCTGTGAATAGTTGATATAGTGGCGATTGTTTTTATTTTCAATCTGATAAATATAGGTCCAGAGGATATCTTCTCCAGTGACGTCAAAGGCAATGACACTCTTGTTTAAAGGCATCAGTCTTGAATCAGGAATGACTTCTAAATCTGTGGCGGACAGTCCATTTCGGCCTGGTTTTAATCTGGCAGTAC
>CACYBT010000404.1 GCA_902772715.1 uncultured Succinivibrio sp. | reverse complement strand
CTTTTAAATAGGCTGTTTTATCCACATAATAGGCATTTCTTTCTATAATCTCGGCAAAATTCTCACTGCCCGTAAGAAACAATACATCCTGCTGCATCTTTTACTCCCGCACCAATTTTATGCTTGTATTCTAGCACAACATGCAACCTAAGAAGGATTTTGCGGCTTAGAAAACATAGCCTTTTTTCTCTGCAGAGACTTATCCGCATATCGATGTTTGCGCTTAAAAAAAAATGAACTGTTTAATCCTCCCTTGATTTTGATATGGGGACTTGGCTACAGGGACAACGATATTTAGCAGAAGTTTTAAGATGCTTTTACTTTCACAGCTTTATCGAAGTCACCTGCCTCTTCATCAATTTATTCAGGCTATTGTTAGGCGTTTAATCAGCAAAAGTCCAAAGTTTATCTCAGCGCCATAAGTATTATCTCCTAGGAGATGGTCTTTTAGGATGACACAGCGCTTTTAGTAGTCTCACTTGATGCACCACCATGACATAGAAGCCTGGAATAAAGGCTGCCCCTAAAAAGGTGGACAAAAGCGTACCACCCACAATGGCCGTACCAATGGAGATCTGACTCTGGGCACCGGCTCCATTGGCAAACATCAGGGGCATCACCCCTAATAAAAAGGCTACCGAAGTCATAATGATAGGACGAAAACGGATCTGCGCCGCCATTCTTGCCGCACGCAGCAGAGAATATCCCTGCAGGGTGAACTTATGCGCATATTCAATTAACAGGATAGCATTTTTGGCCGCAAGCCCCCCTGAGGTTAAAAGACCTATCTGCAGATAGACATCATTGTAGAGATCCCGTATATACACTAATAACAGGGCGCCCAGAAGGCCAAAAGGAATAATAAAGACTACCGCCAGCGGGATTACCCACGATTCATACAAAGCCGCCAGTACCAAAAATACAATTAAGGCCGAGAGGGTAAAGAGCATGACTGTCTGTGAACCTAACAGCATTTCCTGATAGGACTGTCCGTACCAGGCATAATTGTAGTGATGCGGATGCGCCATGACAATTCTTGCCATCTCGGCCATGGCCTCGCCAGAACTTGCTCCAATCATGGGATCTCCTGCAAGCGGAATGGCCGAAATACCGTTAAAACGCTGTGACTGCACCGGGCCATAGCCATAGGAGGCTTTAACCATGCCTGATAATGGCACCAGTTCCCCTTTTAGATTGCATAAACTTATTTTATAAAGATCGGAGTAAAGTGTCCTATATTCTGCATCAGCCTGCACATACACTCTTTTGATGCGGCCTCTGTCAATAAAGTCATTGACATATTTGCCCGCAAGAGCAATCGAAAGATTGTTATTGAGAGTTGAGGAGGAGATATGATGGCGCATGGCTTCTCTATCATCAATGCTTAGGATTAGCTCCGGGCTGTCGGGCACGGTATCCATACGTACATTGGTAAGCATAGGACTTAATGATGCCACATCCACCATCTCCTTTACATCATTTAAAAAAACTTCCCTATCATATCCATAAATATTCTGCACCTGCATTCTAAAGCCGGATGCCGGCCCCATGCCCCGTACCATACCCGGCATATTGACGTTGATTCTGGCAGTACTGTGATTTTTAAAATGCCTTAAAACCCGCTGTCTGATGCTTACGGCTGACTGAGACTTAGCAGGTCTTAGGCTCCAATCCTTGAGTTTTACAAACACACTGGCTACCGACTGTCCCCTGGCCCCTGCCGCCCCGTTGCCTAAAGTTACCATCACCCCCTCAATATTCTCCCCTTCAGTCTCTTCAAAATAGTCTCTAACCTCATGGGCTACCCTAGTGGTGTCAGTCATCGGGGTTCCGGACGGCATCACAATAGTGGTGAAGAGAATACCCTGATCCTCATTGGGCAGAAAAGAAGAGGGAATGTTTTTAAAAAGCACATAGGACAAAAGAACCAAACCTAGAGTAAAGAACAGACACGCCTTAATATGATGCAGAAGTACATCCACCGTCTTTAGAAAATAGCCTATGCCTGCCTCCATAAGATGAGGCACAACATCGAAAATCGCATGAACCTTAGCTCTCTTTTTATCATTAAGAGTCCTCATCTGGCACTCCTCGTCATTAAGCGCTACACTCTCCTGCCCAGCCCTGTCATAAAAAAATTCCTGTTTACTCTCGTCATGAGCATTAACTTTCTCTTGAAGACTCCCTAAACTCTCAAAAGACATCAGGCTGCGAGCCTGCATATGCTGGTTTTTTTGAGGATCTTTTAACAGGGCGGCACACCAGGAGGGCGTGATGATTAAAGCCACCACAATGGAAAACAGCATGGCACAGACAATGGTGACCGAGAACTGCTGATAGATTTTACCGGTTGCCCCTGAGAAAAAGGACATGGGCACAAACACCGCCGCGATCACCAGTCCTACTCCAAAAAGGGCTGAGGAGATTTCTTCCATGGAACGGATAGCCGCCGCATGCGGATTTAGCCTGTATCTTTGCATGAGTCTGCTGATATTCTCCACCACCACAATGGCATCGTCCACCAAAAGGCCAATGGAGAGCACCATGGCAAAAAGAGTGAGGGTGTTGATGGAGTAGCCTAAAACATAGAGCACGCTTATGGTAGAGAGGAGCACAATCGGAATGGTCATACACACAATTAAAGTGGCCCTCAGATCCTTTAAAAAAAGCAGAATCACTAAAGCCACAAGCACTAAGGCCTCGAGGAAGGTTTCAAAAATCTCCTCTAAAGAGGCTTTAACATACGGGACCGTGTCATAGGGAATGGCATATTTCATCCCCTCAGGAAGACTATCCTCATAGGATTTTAGGAAATTTTCAATCCGCTGTGCAGTCTCCACGGCATTGGCGCCATCGGTTAAATCGATATTGATGACCGTAAAGGGATAATGATTGTAGGAGCCTGAGAACACGTAAGACTCTCTGCCCATTTCAATACGGGCCACATCCTTTAAAAGGATGGTGGCGCCGTTTTCAAAGGCTTTGACCACAATCTTCTCAAAATCCTCAAGGGAGGAGAGCATCTCCCTTGATTTGATGGTGATGTTAAGAGGCTCCTCGGCATGATTGGGGAGGGCGCCTAACTGACCTGAAGATAACTGTCTGTTCTGCGTGGTGATGACATTGACAATGTCCTCGGGGTTTAATTTATAGGAGGCCAGCTTTTCAAGATTAAGCCATACTCTTATGGCATAGGATGAGCCAAAGACATTAACCGCCCCCACACCATCAAGACGGCTGATGCTATCCTGCAGCACCGAGGATACAAAATCGGCGATATCCTCCTCCTGCATACTGCCATCATCACAGTAAAAGGCAATCCGCTGCAGCGTATCCTCAGACACCTTCCTCACATTAAAGCCGTTATCCTGTACCGCCTGCGGCAGTCTGCTCATGATATTCTGCAGCCGGTTCTGGATCTGCATCTGCGCCACATCCGGATCTACCTTCTGATCAAAACTGAAACTTAAGGTCGCTTCGCCCGATGACGTGGAGGTTGAGGAGAAATACAGAAGACCATCAAGTCCTGACATCTGCTGCTCTACAACCTGCACCACAGAATTTTCCATGGTCAGGGCAGAGGCGCCGTTGTATTTTAAAGTAAGCCGAATCGAAGGCGGTGCAATATTCGGAAAGCGCGAGATTTCAAGACGCGGCAGACACAAAAATCCTAAGACCATGATTAAAAGCGCAATCACGGTGGCAAACACAGGTCTATTGATGAAAAAACGTGAGAGCATAGCCTAGTCCTGAACCTTTACCTTCATATGATTTTTTAAAACCCGCCTGCCGCTTATAATCACGTGCTCCCCTGCTGTAAGTCCCTCTTCCACAAGATAGCGCCCATCCTCTAAGGCTTTTACACTAACCTTCTTTTTTATGGCCTCGCCGTTTTCCACGGTATAGACATAAATATCACCGCGCGCCTCACGGGTCAAAGCCTTCTCAGGAAGCAAAAGGGCCTTATCCATGACACCTACTGCCATTTTGGCCGTCACATTCATGCCAGGCAGCAGCAGACGCTCTTTATTGTCAAAAAGCGTCCTTAGGGTAAGATTGCCGCTGCTCTCATCCACTCTTACATCATAAAACTTAAGATATCCAACCTGGGTCTCTTGCTGTTTACTTAGAGTTGCATCAGTTACAAGAGTAACCTTAATGCCGTCAGGCGGGAGTTTTAACTCCCCGTTTTTAATCTTAAGAAGGTTCTTTTGATAGTCAGAGGAGGACTCCTGCAGGTCGACATAAACCTTATTAAGGTCTGTTACCGAAGTAAGGGAGGCACTCTGATTGGCGGTAACGAGGGCGCCCCTCGTTACCGTAGAACGCCCAACCGTACCCGTAAGCGGAGATAAAACTTTGGTGTATTCAAGATCTAATTTGGCATTGGCAAGATTTGATTTGGAGATCTCAAGCTGCGCCTTGCATTCTGCGTATGCGGCTTTGACATCCTCTAACTCCTGACTTGAGACCGCATTGGTTTTCACAAGATTACTGTATCTTTTAAGTTTAAGGCCTACAAGCTCAAATTTGGCGAGATCTTTATGATAGGAGGCCAAAGCATAGTCATATTTGTTTTTAAACGGCCTGTCATCAATAAGGTACAGGGGAGCATCCTTTTTAACCTCCTCACCCCCTGAAAAATACTGCTCTCTAATAATACCGCTTACCTGAGGACGAATATCTGCACTCTCATAGGCGTTAACTACGCCATTTAAGGTGGCATGAAGTGTCACTCTCTCATAGGATACAGTCATGACCTCAACCACCTGCAGATCATCTTTAAACGCAACGCTTTCACTTTTTTGGTCGCAGGCACAAAAAAGGAACGTCCCCCCAAGGATAACAACAGCAGAGGCAAAAACTTTAATAAAATTCATAATCCATATTTTTAAATATCTCAAACACTAAGATTCTACCATGAGTTAATAAGGTAAAAAGTGCGCTTCTTTTAATTTTTAAAAATGAGTGTCTACCACCAAGCGGCCACTTTGTTGGCGCGGAGTGGACACTTTGCCATCCATAGACAACAAAAATAAAAAACGATATAAAATATATCAAAAATATGTTTTGTTATATATTATAATTTAATTTGGTTTCAATCCCTTTTACTAATTGTTTTGTAGACTAATAAAATGAATAGATTTTCTGTAAGAATCACTAAGATTAGCATTGCCAATTTTAAAAACACCATTTACGGCGAAATTTCTTTAATCAACAAAAATAAAAAAAGCCAAGCCAGTGTATTAGGCATATATGGACAGAATGGCTCTGGCAAAACTGCTTTAATCGACGCCATTAGTCTTTTGAAATTAGCCCTTACAGGACAAAAAATTCCAAGTACTTATGCCAATTTTATAAATACAGAACAAGAAGATAAAAGGGCTAGTTTTGCCTTTGAATTTATCTTAAAAAACAGAACAGAAGAGCTACCTCTAACCTATTCATTCTCCATTCAGGCAAAAGTGGTTAACCATGACAACCTTCCTGAACAGACTTTAAACACCGGCAGCCTTAAAGTGTTTGTGGAAGACGAGTCCCTTGAATGTCCAATCTATTCTAATAAAGAGCCATCAAAAAGGAAAAAAGGCAAATTCCTTTATTATGACAAAGTCAACACGTTACTTCCCTTATGTAAAAAAAATCTGCTTGCAGGAGACAATTCCCAGGTTGAGACCTCTCTTAAAGTGGCACAGCAGTTGGCCTATGAGCGTTCGGAAGCCTTTTTGTTTTCCAAAGATTTTATAAAAATCTTAAGACAAAGATTTACATCCATTTCTGATTTAGGTAAAGATAAGACAGAATT
>CACYBT010000403.1 GCA_902772715.1 uncultured Succinivibrio sp. | reverse complement strand
TTTGCATTAGTCATGGTTTGATAAAAAACTTCAAAATTGAGGTGTTTAAAGAGAAGGTATAAATATCACATTGGTCTTAAAGAAAAACTAAAAAAGCATACCTTTTTAAGAGGGTATGCCTTTTTGAAGTGGAGCTTGAATTAGCCCAACTTGCAGGCTAACTCATAGGTTGAACTCATAAACTTATGTTTCATATTATTGATGCACTCAATAATATCATAGTGCACAAGTTCACCGCGTTTTAATGCGATGCAGCGACCGGATTCGCCTGCCTTTAACAGTTCACAGGCATAGGCTCCCATACGCGAGGCTAACACTCTGTCCACAGCGGATGGTACACCACCACGCTGAATATGACCTAACACGGTGGCACGGGTTTCAAGACCGGTTAGGGCCTCAAGATCACGGGCCATCTGATGGACATCGGTCTGATTCTCACAGACTACCAGAATGGCATGACGTTTACCGGCATCCACAAAGCGTTTGATGGTAGCGTAGATTTCATCTCTCTCCCATTTAACCTCAGGTACCAGCACGGCCTCCACACCGCAGGATACAGCCGCACATACAGCGAGATCACCGCAGTGATGTCCCATCACTTCCACCACACTGATTCTCTTGTGGGAAGAACAGGTGTCACGCAGTTTATCAATGGCCTCCACAGCAGTATTTAAGGCAGTATCAAAACCAATGGTAGCATCAGTTCCGGCAATATCATTGTCGATAGTTCCAGGAAGACCTACACAAGGAAAACCTAGTTCAGAAATGTACTTGGCCCCCATGTAGGAACCATCACCGCCGATAACCACCAAAGCATCAATATCATTCTGCTTCATGACTTCCACGGCTTCCTGTCTTACTTTTGGATCTTTAAACTGTGGAAAACGGGCTGTTCCAAGGAAGGTTCCGCCGCGGTTTAACATATCTGACACTGAGCGTCTGGTTAAAGGAACAAAGTTTCCTAAATGCAATCCGGCATAACCGTCAATCACACCGGCAATTTCCCAGCCGTAGGAGAGTGCGGTTCTGACTACAGCACGAATGGCGGCATTCATGCCTGGGGCATCACCGCCGGAAGTTAATACACCGATTTTTCTTATAGACATTTGATATTATCCGTTAACTAAAAATATTATGCGTTGGCAGTTGCAGCCTCAATGATGGCGGTAAAATCAGGTACCTTCAGGGAGGCTCCACCGATAAGTCCGCCGTCGATGTCTTTTTGAGCAAATAACTCAGGGGCAGTCTTGGCATTGCAGGAACCGCCGTAGAGAATTCTGACGCCATCGGCTACTTCAGCATTAAAGGACTTAAGATAATTTCTAATTCCCTCATGAACATTCTGGGCAATCTCAGGAGTAGCGGTTTTGCCGGTACCAATAGCCCAGATTGGCTCGTAGGCGATAATCGCATTCTTAAAGGCCTCAATGCCACAGAGATCGATAATTGCCTTAAGTTCTGCCTGACAGACTTCTAAGGTTTTGCCCTCATCGTATTCAGCCTCGGATTCACCGATGCAGAGTACTGGAATAAGACCATTCTCCTGGGCTGCCTTGAATTTCTCGGCAACGCACTCATTGCTTTCCTTATGATACTGACGACGCTCAGAGTGGCCGACGATGGCGTAGGTGGCACCGAATTCCTTAATCATGGCAGGGGAGTTTTCACCAGTGAAAGCACCTTTGGTATGAACATCAACATCCTCAGAACCGTATTTTAAGTCTGAACCTTGGGCGAGTGATTCTACCTGACCAATAAAGATGGCTGGAGCACATACGGCTACATCCACTTTTTTGTTGTCGCCCGCAACCTTGACAAAGGCTGTAACCAGCTCTTTGACGCTGTCTTTGGTTCCGTTCAGTTTCCAGTTTCCCATTACAACAGGTTTTCTCATGATGTTTACCTCGATTATAAAAAAAAGAAAAACTTATTTTGACAATTATGCTCTTATGTCTTTTTTATTCTATTTAATGTATGTGCTGCATGGTCTTTTTTTGAGAGTCTATTATTTTAGACGGCTTCTGGGACATCATTAGATTTTCAATTGAAATCTAAAGATGACTTTAACCATTAAAGACTATCTTTAAAAAGGAGCGTATTCACAGCAATCCTCAATAAGAACTAAAAGAATTACACTTACACTTTTAAACATACTTAAGGTTAATTCCGCAGGAATAACGCTGTCCTTATAATTTGCAAAGAAGCCTTAATCCTGCAGCACAAAACTGTGTGTTCTCTTTTAGGTTTAAATCCTGTTAATGCTTTGAAATGACAGAATTCTTTTTAAAAGATACCTTACACCTTAGAGTACAGAGTATAATTTTTTTATATTGTCTAATTGCTTTATTCTACTATAAATTATGGCATAAAGATGTATTTTTTTAAAATATCACCAAAAATGTCAGTTTTAAACTAACATGTCAGCCTAAGTTCAAGCATCCTGCCATTATCTTTTTTTTATATTAGTTTTTAGGCGTTTTGCTGCCTAGAATCTATTTTAGGCGTTAGCACAAAAAGAAAAGCCTAGCGTGCTGCTAAAATTTTTTTGAGAAAAAAGATCTACTATGTACAGTCAAAACTAACTAAAAATATCTAAGTAATTATCCTGCGCTGATAGCTATGCTAGAATACAGAAAGTTAAGTTTTGCATAGGAGCCATGCTATGTCACAGGATATTATATTTCAAAAAGGTGGTGAGAGTTTTAAAACCCTTATTGAAAGAAATGCCTACTATGTGGATAAAACCTCCTATTTGAAGACTCTTTTTTTGGGGACTTCTGAGGATATGAATCCTCTCTTTATCCGTCCCCGCCGCTTTGGCAAGACTCTTAACATGAGTATGATTAAGGAGTTTTGTGAACTTAATTATCAAAATCCCTCC
>CACYBT010000402.1 GCA_902772715.1 uncultured Succinivibrio sp. | reverse complement strand
TAATTTTTAAAATGATGAGAATAGTCACAAAATTGTAAAATTACAAACGTTTGCGGATAATTTAAGTAAATTTGTTGTAGAATAAAGATATTGAATTTTAAAGGTGTTAACCTTTTTTTAGTAATTTCTAGTAGGAGTAAAAATGCGTTTTTTTATTGATACCGCTAATGTAGCAGATATACGTAAGGCTAATGATTTGGGTGTTATCTGTGGTGTTACTACCAATCCATCCCTGATTGCCAAAGAGGGTTTAAAATTTGAGGATGTTATTAAAGAAATTACTTCCATTGTTGATGGCCCAATTTCTGGTGAAGTCAAGCCAACTACTCTTGATTTTGAGGGAATGATGAAAGAGGCTCGTGAAATTGCTGCTATTCATCCAAACATGGTTGTTAAGATTCCTATGACAGAGGAAGGTTTAAAAGCCTGCCATCAGTGTACTAAGGAAGGCATTAAGACCAATGTAACTCTGATTTTCTCTGCTAATCAGGCTCTGTTGGCTGCACGTGCCGGTGCTACCTATGTTTCTCCATTCATTGGCCGTTTAGATGACATCAACGAGGATGGCTTAGATTTAATCCGTACCATTTCTGAAATGTTTGCCATCAACGACATTAAGTCTCAGATTATCTGTGCTTCAGTTCGTAACCCTGTTCATGTAACACAGTGTGCTCTGGCTGGTGCAGATATTGCTACTGTTCCATACAGTGTGATTGCTACCATGATTAAACACCCTCTTACCACTCAGGGTATTGAAAAATTCCAGGCTGACTACAAGAAAGTCTTCGGTTAATTTTATAGTAAAGAATGTCGAGGTTAAACTCGGCATTTTTTTTGATTATCATTATTCTTTTTCTAGATCTTTTCCTTTTTGTTTATCGGTGTTTTGAATGTTTTGCATAAAGGAAACATTTTTTAGATCTAAATGCACATTAAATCAGGAGTAATTATGTCTTCTTACAGAGAACTTGCAAATGCAGTACGTGCCCTCAGTATGGACGGTGTACAAAAGGCTAACTCTGGTCATCCAGGTGCACCTATGGGTATGGCTGATATGGCTGAGGCTTTATGGCGCGGCTTTTTAAACCATAATCCAAAGAATCCATCATTCTGCAACCGTGACCGTTTTGTGCTGTCAAATGGTCATGCCTCGATGCTGATTTACTCTCTCTTACATCTCACAGGTTATGATTTATCCATTGACGATCTGAAGAATTTCCGTCAGTTAGGTTCTAAGACTCCAGGTCATCCAGAGCACGGTGAAGTTCCAGGTGTGGAAACCACCACCGGTCCATTGGGAATGGGACTTGGCAATGCTGTTGGTATGGCTATGGCTGAAAGAATGCTTGCCAGTGAGTTTAATCGCGACGGTATGGATATTGTCGACCACTATACTTATGTGTTCATGGGCGATGGCTGTCTTATGGAAGGTATTTCTCATGAGGCTTGCTCTTTAGCCGGTACTTTAGGCTTAGGTAAACTTATTGCCTTATATGATTCTAATGGTATCTCCATTGATGGTAAGGTTAAGGACTGGTTTGCCGATGATACCAAGAAACGTTTTGAGGGTTACGGCTGGCAGGTAATCGAGGTTGTCGACGGTAATGACGGTGCTCAGGTTCGTGCCGCTATTGAACTTGCAAAAGCTGATAAATGTCGTCCATCAATTATTATCTGTCATACCACCATTGGTTTTGGTTCTCCTAAGAAAGCCGGAACTTCCGCTTCTCACGGTGCTCCATTAGGTGACGAGGAAATTGCTGCTACCAAGGCTGCTTTAGGCTGGAACTATGGTCCTTTTGAAGTGCCACAGAATATTTATGATGAATGGGATGCTACCAAGAAAGGCGCTGAGTTAGAGGCTTCCTGGAATACTCTATTTGATAAATACAAGGCTAAATATCCTGAGTTAGCCGCTGAGTTCTGCCGTCGTATCGAAGGTAAACTTCCTGTCGACTTCAAGAAAAAGGCTGAAGAGTGGGTTTTAGGTCTGCAGAAGGCACAGGATCCTAAGGTTGCTACTCGTAAAGCAGGTCAGATTGCTTTGGATTTCTTTGGCTCCATCATGCCAGAGTTGGTTGGCGGTTCTGCTGACTTGGCTCCATCTAATTTAACCATCAATAAGTCATCAAAAGACGTTTTGCCTCATGCCTTTGCTGGTAACTATATTCACTGGGGTGTTCGTGAGTTTGCCATGTGTGCTGCTATGAACGGTATTCTTCTGCACGGTGGCTTCCGTCCATATGGTGGTACTTTCCTCATCTTCTCAGATTATGCTAAGAATGCCTTAAGAATGGCCGCCTTAATGAAGATCCCAACTCTCTTTGTCTTTACTCACGATTCTATCGGTGTCGGTGAGGATGGTCCTACCCATGAGCCAATTGAGCAGATTGCTACTTTACGTATTCTGCCTAACTTCGATGAGTGGCGTCCTTGTGATATGGTTGAGAGTGGTGCTGCCTGGGCTTCCATGATTGAGAGACAGGATGGACCATCCGCTATTATTCTTTCCCGTCAGACTTTAGAGCAGATGCCAAGGAATGATGAGCAGGTCAAGAATATCAGCCGTGGCGGTTATGTCTTAAAAGACTGTGAAGGTACTCCTGATGTTATTCTCATTGCTACCGGTTCTGAAGTTGCTCTGGCCTTCCATGCTGCTGAGAAACTTGCTCAGGAAGGTAAGAAGGCTCGTGTTGTTTCCATGCCAAGTACTGATGTCTTCGATCGTCAGGATGATGATTATAAAGAATCTGTATTGCCATGTGCCGTGCGTGCACGTGTTGCTGTTGAGGCTGCTATGTCCACTACCTGGTACAAGTATGTAGGTTTAGATGGTACTACAGTGTGCCTTGATAACTATGGTGCTTCTGGTCCTGCCAAACTCCTCTTTGAGAAGTATGGTTTCACCGTGGACAATGTTGTGGCAGCCGCTAAGAAAGTCATGAAGTAAGGCGCTACCTTTTTTTGCAAAAAGCGGGATCTAATAGTAGTATAAAAGGTCCTGCTTTTTTTTTGTAAAGTCTAAAAGCGCATGATAAGAATGCAAGACTTTAGTAGGCGCAATTTTATCAAAAGGCGCCGTAAAACCCTATGTCCTTCAGTGCGGGGATATAAGGCGCCATACTAATCAGGTGTTTTTTGTTGTTCTATG
>CACYBT010000401.1 GCA_902772715.1 uncultured Succinivibrio sp. | reverse complement strand
ATGCGGAAATTGTGGAAAGAATACAGTATTTTACTTTTAGAATACATTACTTAAAATCAGAGTTTCTAGGATTCAACAAAAAAGAATTTAAAGCGTATCGCAGTGAAATGAGTTTTAAACAGAAGCTTGGTTTTTATTATAGTGTGTTTGCAAAAAACTTATCTAGGTATACCTGACGGTTCTTTTGAGAAGAAGTAATACTCCGTGTATTTGAGCTATCTTCCCAAGGAGAAAGTGGCATTCGATCTCAAGATGAATTGTGATAATTGGGATCCTTTCACTGAACTACTGAAAACAATGGATCATGGCCGGTTCTCCGTTAACATCTCTAAACCTGGCATCACAAAAGAACAGCACTAGCATAGCACCAAGTGGGAGTCTTTCATCATGGTAGTCGGTCGCGGTCTTATCTAGGAGCCGAAAATCGGAACAGACGAAGTGATTGAGTTTGAGGTGAGCGGAGGTAAGATTTAGGCAGTGCATATGCTCCCCGGATATAGGTACAACATAATTAATCTTTCCAAGACCGAAAACCTCTTCACCGTCATGTGGGCGAACGAAATCATTGACAGTAATCATCTTGATACATTCTTTGAAAAAGTGTTATTAGATTAACGGATAAGTCTAGGTGACAAAAAAGTATGCTGTACTGTGACTCGCAAAAATGTAAATGGCATTGTCGGTAAAGGCGAGTGTATGCAGCATCTGACAGTAATCAAAAGGTAAAAAGGAAAAGAGTATGCAGAATCCAACAGGAGAAAAGGTATCGGCAAATTTATTTTGGCGGTTAATGGAGCGATTTGGAGCTCAGGGTGTTACTTTTGTTGTTTCACTTGTCCTAGCGAGAGTTTTAGATCCAGAAGTCTATGGAACAGTAGCGCTGATTACAGTTATTACATCTATTCTTCAAGTATTTGTGGATAGCGGACTTGGAACAGCGCTAATACAGAAGAAAGATGCTGATGATTTGGATTTTTCAACTGTGTTTTATTGCAATATGGCATTTAGTATGGTGCTATATATCGGACTATTCCTTTTAGCTCCTTTAATTGCTGAGATTTATCGACGATCTGATCTAACGCCTTTGATTCGTGTACTTGGCTTAATTGTGATAATAGCTGGAGCTAAAAATATACTTCAAGCGTATGTATCTCGTCATTTACTGTTTAAGAAATTTTTCTTTGCAACCCTAGGGGGAACGCTAGGCGCAGCGATAATTGGTATCTGGATGGCTTATAGCGGATATGGAGCTTGGGCATTGGTTGTTCAAAATCTATTTAATGCCACGATTGATACAATAATTCTGTGGATAACAGTAAAGTGGTATCCGAAATGGGAGTTTTCATTTTCTCGTTTAAAAGTATTATATTCTTATGGTTGGAAACTTCTTGTATCTACATTACTTGATAGAATATGGATTCAGTTGAGGCAGCTTATTATTGGAATTAAATACTCAACAGAAGATTTAGCGTTTTATAATAAAGGTCATGAATTTCCGGAATATGCGACCACGGCGATTAATAGTTCTATCGATAGCGTACTTCTTCCCGTCATGTCAAAGGTACAAGACAGTAAAGAACAAGTCAAAATGATGACACGGCGCGCTATTAGAGTCAGTTCTTATGTTATGTGGCCAGTAATGATGGGATTAGCGGCTTGTGCTGAACCACTTATACGAGTGCTTATAACAGATAAATGGATGTTTGCTGTACCATATCTTAGGATCTTTTGTATTACTTATGCTTTTTATCCTATTCATACAGCAAATCTTAATGCGATTAAAGCAGTAGGAAGAAGTGATATCTTTTTAAAGTTAGAAATTATCAAAAAAATTATCAACCTATTGCTTATTTTATTCTCAATGTGGTTTGGGGTTTATGTCATGGCTCTCAGTACCATTGTCGGGAGTTTTTTTAGTCAAATAGTTAACTCATGGCCTAATAGAAAACTACTAAATTACGGATATATAGAGCAAATGAAAGACATAGCACCATCAATGATACTGGCTTTAGTAATGGCTATAATAGTTTATTGTGTCCAGTTTTTTGGCTTTTCAGATTTTTTCACCCTTCTGATTCAGATTTTCTGTGGGATCGGAATATATATTT
>CACYBT010000400.1 GCA_902772715.1 uncultured Succinivibrio sp. | reverse complement strand
CCAAATGGTAATAATCAGAATAATATATCAGCAACATGGTTTATCGAATAAAGCAATAATATGGCATAAAATCTATACTTGCTAAGTTCACAACAACATTATGTTTTATTTAACATGTTTAATTTTGACATAATAATTTGAACCATTGCATATTTATGCTTTATCAATAGAATACTTAAAGACTTGAAACAAATAGGTAGGAATACAATTATAAAATAATGCAAACAGACAGCCTCGAAAGACAAAGAGCTGAAGATTTGATTGCAATTCAGCACCAAATGAAATCTGTTCTTAATGAAAATTTCAAAAAAAATATTGTAGCATTCGAAAAATACAAGCCAGAAATTGCCTGTAAGTTCAAAAATTACCAACCTAAAAGAGCTTTCGATTTTTTCTGTACTGAAAACGGCACACCGAATCTTATTTATCTAGACAATAACGAATTTTTATACAAGACTGAAGATCCAAGAAAGTTTTGCGAAGAACAGGCTATTGGCATCATTAGAAATTTTGATTTTTATAAAGCAGATTTTGAGAATCAAAATGACCCGTATGGACAGATAACCTTCAAATATTATAATGCTGCCATTAACTATGCTAAAAAACAGTGTATAGAAGCAAACAATTTAAATTTAGAAGATTTTGCCTCCATTCCATGTTGCATAATGTTAGGTGTGGGTCTAGGCTACCAAATAGCAGAAGTATTCAAGAGAATCGAGATTGCGAATTTTCTCTTAATTGAACCAGATTCAGATATGTTCTTTGCTTCGCTGTTTACATTCGAGTGGAGTGACATTTTAGATTATTTTTCATCTGAAAATGTGTCATTAGATATACTGTTTGATGATAAAAATACAATTTTGGTTAAACTAGATGAATATAAGCGAAAATATGTATTCTCTTTTGCAACTGATTATTTTCCATATGTACACTACAATAATAAGAAAATTGACGCAATCATTGACTTAATAAATGGAAAATTTGACATTTTAGCTACTGAGAACGGTTTTTTTGACGATTATTTGTTTGGCATGAGTCACGCTTGCTATTCAATTACCCACAAAAAACATTTTGTTTTAAAAACAAAACTATGCTCAGAGTATCAAAATCTTCCTGTATTTGTCATAGGTTCTGGTCCTTCGCTAGATAATGACTTACCATTTATAAGAAAAAATCAAGATAAAGCCATAATCATTGCCTGTGGTACTGCCTTGGATGTACTGTACCACTCTGGAATCAAACCTGATTTTTATGCATGTACAGAACGCATTCCTGAAGTATCTCAAGGATTAAGTACTATATCTGATAAAAGTTTTTTTGACGACATTATACTTTTAAGTGGAGATGTTGCTCATCCTAAAACTACCGCTTATTTTAAGCATACCGCTTTGTTTGGCAAAGCAGATGAACCTTTATACACTTATTTGAGCAAATGTCTATCGCAGTTTAAAAAAATAATGTATATACAGCTTATGACTCCTTTGGTAGGTAACATGGGGGTCACAGGAGCTATTTATTTTGGATTTAAAAATCTATATCTTTTTGGATTAGATAACGGAAAAAAAGTTGACTATGATAAGATTCACTCTAAGTATTCTACTCTTTATAATGAAAGAGGTGCAAATGATACAAACGGAATATACCAAACAAATGAAATAACAGAAGGTAATTTTGGCGGCCTGTGCAAAACAGGCAAATACTTTAGAAAATCTGCATTAAACATGGGCACCATAATTGCGCTTGAAGAACAAAATGGTAGACACATAAACTGCACCAACTGTTCTGATGGCATAAAAATAGAATATACAATTCCAAAACATTCTGAAGAATTGAACGAAGACTTTGCAAAGTTTCCTATTATTGATAAAAATAAATTCTTTAAATACGTGACGTTGGAAAAAACAGCAACCATAGACATTTCGCCAAATCTGCTAACTACGCTATTTTTAAAAGACGATTTTGACAAAGTTTGTATGAATATAATTAAACTGATACAAACGCCCTTCTCATCAAGAATTGAATGTGTAAAAAATATTAGTAAAATTGCAGAATATATAAATATGCAAAACCAATATGTTGATGAGTTTCACAAAGCACTTATCTCGGGTAGCATAAAATCAATTATAGCTATCATCATCAAAACTCTTTACTCTCATCCAAACGAAAACATGGTGCTAAATACAGCAAAGGAACTTCTTGAAATTGCAAAAGAATTTTTGGAAGAAGCAATGGACTTATACGGATTGTTACCTAACTATATTTTAGAGGAACACCGTAAATACTATAAAAATGGCAAAGTTGGAAAAGATACGTCTCATTGCAGAGCACCAGTGTTTCCTAAAAAAAATAATATAATCAGAAATAATTATGATGATCCAATTAGAATTTTTAAAAAATTATATAAATAATAGGTTAATTATTGACGTTATAGAAATATAAACAGGAGATTTAAATGTGAAACTATGTTTAGGAACAGTGCAATTTGGCATGAATTACGGGATAAAAAAACACCCAAAGCCATCATATCACGACGTAATGTCAATGCTTGACTATGCAACCCAAAATGGTATATATGCTATTGATACAGCAAGGGCGTACGGTGACGCAGAAAAGCTAGTGGGTATTTTTTTAGAAAAAAGAACAATCGCAAGAGAGAAACTTTTTCTGTCCTCAAAAATGTTGCCAAACACGCTAGATAATGTTCCTGAAAAAAATATAGAGTCCACGATTTTAAAAAATCTTACAGAACAGCTAAAAACACTTAAAACAGATTATTTAAATACATACTTGTTTCATACTTCGGCATATGCATTCAAAAGTAACTATATTGAAGCATTATACAATATCAAAAAAAAGGGCTTATAAACCACATTGGTGTATCAGTTTACTTTCCAGACGAAGCAAAAGCATGCATAGCCAGTAAATATGTTGATTTTATTCAATTGCCTTCTAGTATTCTAGATCAGAGAATGGATAGAGAAGGTGTTTTTTCACAATTAGATTCGACCCCAAAAATTGTTCACTCTCGGAGTGCGTTTGTGCAGGGACTAATAACCATAGACGAACAAAACATACCAGAAAAACTTCAAATATCCATTCCTGTTGTAAAAAAGTTTAATACAGTATGCCAAAAGTACCATTTAAAAAAAATTGAACTTGCACTTTTATATGTGAAAAAATTTAAACAGATTTCCCACTTGGTTTTTGGCGTAGATAGTTTGCAAGAGCTTAAAGAAGACTTACTATATTTCAACAATAACGACCTTAACGATTCTCTTTTTTTTGAAATCAAAGATGAATTTAATAATTTGGATGCTAATATTTATATGCCAAGTTTATGGGTGAAAAAATAAAATGAATGATAAAAAGTGTCAGGAAATGCAAAAAAAAGCATTAAAACTTATTCCTGGAATGACTCAATTACTGTCTAAAAGACCTGATAAATTCGCAAAAGGAGTATGGCCTACATATTTTCGAGAAGCCCATGGTATAAAAATCACAGATCTTGATGGAAATGAGTATCTTGATTTTAGTTTGGGGGGAATTGGGGCAACGGTCTTGGGATATGCTGATGAAGATGTAAACAATGCCGTTATTGATGTTATAAAAAAAGGAAATGCATCTACACTTAATGGGGCAGAAGAAGTTTCCTTAGCAGAAAAACTAATAGACCTTCATCCTTGGGCTGACATGGTGCGTTTTGCCAGAAGTGGCGGTGAGGCTATGTCAATTGCAGTTAGAATCGCAAGAGTCGCCACAGGAAAAGATATAATTGTCTTTTGTGGCTATCATGGATGGTGTGACTGGTACCTTGCAGCAAATTTAGGTAAAAAAAATGCGTTAGATGATCATTGGATAGCAGGACTCAATCCAAATGGTGTACCAAACGGCTTAAAAAATACAGCCATTCCTTTTAAATACAATGATCTAAGTGATTTTTTGTCTGCCATAAACAAGGCTGGTGATTCTTTGGCCGCTATTGTCATGGAACCAATTAGAAACTATCCACCAAATGAAGATTTTATTAAAACGATTGAAGATACCGCTAAAAAACTAAAAGTTCCCCTCATTATTGATGAAATTACTGCAGGTTTTAGAATTTGCAACGGTGGTGCACATCTAAAATTTGGTATTCATCCTGATATCGCAGTATTTTCAAAAGCTTTAGGCAACGGTTTCTGTTCCTCAGCCGTAATTGGAAAAAAATGGGTCATGTCTTTTGCGCAGGATGCTTTCATAACTTCGACCAACTGGACTGAGAGAATTGGTGCGGTTGCAGCCTTAGCCATGATCAATAAATTCATAAAATATGATGTTTCATCACACCTGATTGAAATTGCCACAGAAGTTTCGAATATCTGGAGTAAGACATCGGATAAATATGGTTTAAAAATAACTATTGGTGGATTTATACCCTTAATTCATTTTACTTTTGAAAAAAATCACGCTGAACGTATTGCCTATTTCACGCAAGAAATGCTTAAACTTGGTTTTTTAGCAGGCAGCGGATTCTACGCAATGTTTGCGCATACAAAGTCCGATGTAATCAAATATGAAGTGGCTTTTGACAAAGTCTTCTGTAAACTCAAAACAGTTATTGATAATGACGAGCTACAAAGTAAGTTAGAGTGTGAACCTATTTCACCAGGCTTTGCAAGGATAAACTAATGAGCATTATTGCAATTATCACAGCCAGATCAGGCAGTAAAAGAGTTCCCAAAAAAAATATCAAATTATTCATGGGACAGCCTATAATTTCTTACCCCATTTCTGCAGCATTAAATACAAAAATTTTTGATGAAGTAATGGTTTCAACAGATAGCGAAGAATTCGCATCGATTGCAAAAAATTTTGGTGCGCAGGTTCCCTTTTTAAGAAGTGAAAAGAATTCAAATGATACTGCATCCACTTTTGATGCAATAGAAGAAGTCATAACCTGCTATAAAGAAAGAGGAAAGATTTTTGACTATGTTTGTTGCATATATCCTTGTTCACCTTTTTTAACTTCTAAAATGTTGATACAAGCTTATAAAAACCTGGAAAATAATGATGCAGTAATGCCTGTATGTAAATATAGTCCTCCCATAGATTGGGCTTTAACAATTGATAAAAAAAACACATTATCTCCATTGGACAGGAACAAATTAAATTTAAGATCACAGGACATTACACCAAAATATTTTGATGTCGGGATGTTTTACTTTTGTAAAATATCAAAGATGCTCGAACAAAAAACACTGATGCCGAATAAGACTTACCCTTTTATAATAAATTCCAAATATTGCCAGGATATAGATACTGATGAAGATTGGGAAATAGCGGAAATGAAATACAAATTGTTTATGACAAGGCAAAAGCCTTAGCAACATTATAAATTTTGTTAAGGCCACCTTCTTCTTTGCAAAAGAAATCATGTAAATGCTGCATTAGGATGAAGTCTCTCTCAGAATCAATGTCTAGTACCAAATAATCCTTCATTAAAGAGATTCCACAATTATTATCTAGCAGGTTTTTATCTAATTTTTTTACTAAAAACTTTGGTCTATAAGCATAAAGACTTGCATTTAACTCATATGTTTTGGGAACTTGTTGTCTTGCATAATAGTTGGAACTGCATACTTTCTTATAAAAACCGTTGTCTTTATTTTCAACCATATTAAAATAAGGGCTTCTTCTTGAGTCAACAACGCTAAATACCACATCATAATTACCTGTATTATAAACAGTTAGGATATTTTCCAAATCTTCCAAAGTTCGTATCGGTGAAGTAATATCTAAATCTACAACAACATCAAAATTTTCCTCTTTATAAGATAAAAAAGTATCTCTAACTACTTCTCCTTTAGGGACTGTATCTCCTGCTAATTCGTTTTTTCTTTTTATAATATCCACATGTAGTAAATTCTGATTTTTTACCTGTTTAACAAGATCATCACTATCTGTGTTTAACGCAATAGTAATTGTATCTTCCTCATGATGTTCCTTATACTCTTTAATCACAGCCAAAGTATAATAAACAAGAGGGATATCCCTCATCATTTTAAGGTTCTTATTTTTAAAACCTTTTGATCCAGCACGTCCACATATAGTAAAAAGGATATTCATTGATATAAGCCTACTAATAATTACTAATAATTACTTATAATTCCCTGAGAAAGATTCAAAACATTAAGTGCATGCGTAAAAGAAGAATCATTTACGGTCTTTTTAAAAAGAATATCTAGAAAATGCATTATCTCGTTTATATGCCAGTCATCTCTAGTTTCGTCAAAACACAATGTTTTGTTCTGTTTTAGGAAATCAATTTTACTCTCTACAATATCCCCTATTATCGTATCCTCTTTTGTAATCAGTTCCAACCTTCTTATAGTTTTTCTGCCAAAATAATCAAGATGAACCTCTGCTATTTTATCTTCAAATTCTGCCATATAAACTGCATAATCATCACTGTCTATTTCAAGTACAGATTTTTTTCCATGCATATAATTTATTTTGCGAGGAAATCCAAACAAAAAAGTAAGATAATCCCATTCATGTATAAGGTCAATACCCACTCCCCCT
>CACYBT010000399.1 GCA_902772715.1 uncultured Succinivibrio sp. | reverse complement strand
GGCTCAGTATCATGTTTATATTTGGCTTTATCACAGTAATTTATAAGGCTCCATGGACAGTAGACATGCTCTTTGCCAAAGCGGCGGGGACGGATAAAGAGAGGATTCAGATTATCAGATGTCCCCATGAATAGAGTCTTTTAATAGGAGGTGTTATCTACATAGTAGGCATTTATTTCAATGATGGTTCTAAAACTCTCACCACATTTTTGAAATATAATATCCTTCTGCATATTCTTCTTCCAACATAACTTTTTTTTTATTCTAGCACGGACATCATCGTCGGGATTACTAAGGTCTTTTGCAATTTAGGCTGTAAATACTGAACCTTGAACCACCGTAGCACATCTCATTTTCATAGAAGCAACATGGCCATCCCAATTCATTAGTCTGCTAAAATGAATAAAAGCTCCTGTGTTCTTATCGTCTAAAAAAATTGCCCATGCCAGGAAATCCACCCATGCCACCCATGGCTCCCATCATGCCGCGCATGCTACCGATTGCTTTACGAATTCCGCCTTTTCCCAATTTTCGCATCATTTTCTGCATCAGTTCAAAATGTTTTATCAGCTGGTTGACTTCCTGTACCTGTACTCCTGCACCCATAGCAATACGTTTCTTGCGTGAGCCTTTGATAATCTCAGGGCGATTACGTTCCTTAGGTGTCATGGAATTGATAATCGCCTCCATATGGGCAAACATTTTTTCGCTCTCCTTGCTCTTTAACTGCTCGGATATATTGCCCATTCCCGGAAGCTTATCAATGAGTCCGGTCATACCTCCCATCTTTTTCATCTGAATGAGATGCTCACGAAAATCATCAAAGGTAAAGTTTTGACCTTTTTTGATTTTTTTTACCATAGCTTTGGTCTTTTCAAGATCGGTATTACGCTGTAAATCCTCAATCAGAGACAGCATATCTCCCATATCAAGAATGCGACCGGCAATTCTATCCGGATGAAAAGGCTCAAGCGGAACAATTTTTTCGCCAAGACCTATAAACTTGATAGGTTTACCGGTTATTTCCTTTACACTCAAAGCTGCACCGCCTCGTGCGTCACCGTCAGCCTTAGTTAGAATAACACCGGTTAATGGTAAAGCATCGCCAAAAGCTCTAGCAGTATTAGCAGCATCCTGACCTGTCATAGCGTCAACAACGAAAAAGGTTTCAATAGGATCGGTTATACCGTGCAGTCTTTTTACTTCAGCCATCATTTCTTCATCAACCGCCAGACGACCTGCTGTATCAACAATCAGTACGTCATAGGCATGAATTTTGGCGTAATTTAATGCCTCTTTAGCAATGTCTTCAGGTTTATTTTGGGGATCTGAAGGGTAACAATCAACTTTTACTTCCTCAGAGAGAGTCTTTAATTGATCCATAGCGGCCGGACGATAGGTGTCTACTGATACCATAAGCGTTTTCTTTTTTTGACGCTCCTTAAGATACAGTGCCAATTTTGCTGCAGATGTAGTTTTACCAGCACCCTGAAGACCTGCTAACAGGATCACAGCAGGTGGCTGATGTGCCAGATTAATCTCACAGACATCCCCTCCCATGGTTTCAACAAGTTCACTGTGAACAATTTTAATAAACTCCTGACCTGGGGTAAGGCTGTTACTGACATCGGTGCCCAATGCCTTTTCCTTAACACGTGCCGTAAAGGATTTGACAACACTTAAAGCCACATCTGCCTCTAAAAGAGCGGTACGTACCTCTCTTAGTGTATCTTTGATATTATCCTCTGTAATACGGCCTTTACCGCTAATATTCTTAAGGGTTTTTGTTAATCTTTCAGTTAAATTATCAAACATCTCAAAACTCGTACAATCTTGTTTAATAAAAAAAATCTCATATAAACTTTTAGCCTAAATTATAGCAAAACTATATTTATTCTTAAAACAAACCATAGCATTGGCAATTTGGTCAGAACATAGTGAGTACGGTAAACAGATCAAAATACTTGTCTGCTCACATTTTACAAAATAGCCTACAGTGACGTAGGTCAAGTTTTTTTAAAATTTAGT
>CACYBT010000398.1 GCA_902772715.1 uncultured Succinivibrio sp. | reverse complement strand
CAGCGATTTGTTGATGCCAACGGAGACATTAGTGTCGGCACCGTCATCAATCTGAAGAGTGTAGATTTCGGAGATTTCAACCTCAAGAATGTCAGGGCCTCTGTAGTTCGCAACCAAAAAGCTCCTCTCCTGCTCGGTCAAACCGTACTAAGCCGGCTAGGACGCATCGAGATCGACAATCACGACCAGGTCATGAGAATCTCTACACCTGTAAGGTGTTATCAACAATAAATCTCATTCACATCCAGAATTAACCATTCTGAAAATAATCGAAATTGATCAAAAATCGCTACCTTTGCGGTAGTTCATGGGCTCATGAACAATCATGAGCCTTAATTACCATAACATAATCCTTGTCTAAATGAAACGTATCTTTGTAGTCATATTATTCCTTTGTAGTTTTGCTGCAATTGTTTTGGCAAGCAATCAAACTGATTCGATTGATGTCAACAAGCTCCGAATAGATTATGAGAGCAATAAAACTTCTCTTAACAGACACAGGCTAAATTCTGAAAATCTCTCTCAAGACACAGCATACTCCAACCTACTTGTAAGACAATCTAGACTATGCATTCTTTTTGATGAGTACAAAGATGCAATAGATGCCATGACAGAAGCCTCTGAAATATACAAAACTGTTTTCGGCGACAATCATCCTCATTATAGGAATGCAATGGAAGAATTAGCACAGCTTTATATACTTTATGGAATGTATGTATCCGACTATTACGATTACAAAGAAGCGATAAAGTTGCTTAACGAAGCCAGGAAGATAATAAAAAGCACCTTCGGCATTAAGCATCCTGATTATGTTATCACACTTGATCTTCTTTCTGGCATTTACTCTCTCTCGGGTGAAAAACAAGAGACAATACGCCTGAAAAAAGAAGCATTAGAAATCTTGGAAAAAGTATCGGGCAAAAATAGTCCAGAATACGCCACAGCATTGAGTAATCTTGCTTCATATTATATTGTCCTAAGTGACTACAATGAAGCGATTAGATTTGAGGCTGAAGCCATGAACATCAGAAAGTTATTTAAAGAGAACGAGCCTTTAGCATATGCCCAGGAATTAGAAAAATTAGCAATTTGTTATTCTTTTCAAGAAGATTATAATAAATCCATACAATTACTAACAAAAGCTTTAGATATAAAAAAGAGTTTCATGAGTGCCGATGACCCCAACTATGCAAAATCTTTAATTTATCTTGCCGATGATTATCATTCATTGGGTGATGAAAATAATGCGATACGTTTCGCTACTGACGCAAATGCCATTTTCCTTAAGAATCTAGATAAATGCTGTTCCGATTATGTATATTCCTTGAGGTTGATGGCTAGTTGTTATTTCCGTTTATGGGAACACGGAAAAGCTCTTCAATTAGCTATCAGAGCAACAGACATATATCGAGAACAATTCGGTGAGAATGATCTGGAATATGCTGCTCTACTATTATATCAAGCAATTCTCCAAAACAATGTGAACAACAATGATGAAGCAATACTTCTTGCATCCAAAGCAATCAAAATACAAGAACAATTTCTAGATGAAAATAACCTTGATTATGCATATTCAATAAACCAGCTAGCATCGTATTTTTCAAATGCTAAAGAATATGACAAAGCAATACCACTTATACAAAAGGCAATGGTAATTACAGCTGGTCAGGATCAATATCTATACCTCAACTTACTCAATACGCTTTCAGACATTTATAGAAATACAGAAAAAATTGACGAAGCGATTCAATTATTAAAAGAATCACTTCAGCTGAGTAAGAAAATTTTTAACGAAGGAGATCCATCTGGACTGATAATCTACGCTGGATCATTGGGTGATCTTGCTTTTTGCCACACCTTAAGAAAGGAGTTCAAAGAAGCCGTTCAATTAGATACAGAAGCACAAGAAATCATAAATAACCTTTATGGTAAGAACAATCCCCTTTATGCTTTAGGTTTGAAAAAACTTGCTTTAGATTACTTTGATCTAAAACGAGAAAAAGAAGCGATTTCTTTAATAAAAGAATCCTTGCCCGCAATTAGATGTTATTTGTTGAACTCATTCATTGGATTGACTTCAAATGAAAGATCCCTT
>CACYBT010000397.1 GCA_902772715.1 uncultured Succinivibrio sp. | reverse complement strand
GAAATCGTACGCTTGTACAGTATTAATCCCACATGCCGCATTAAAATCCGATTCTGCCTCTTGTTTCTTTTTCTCTACCTGATCAAAAATCTCCTTAATTTTTGCTTGCATCTGCCAGTTTAATCCATAACTCTGAAGTTGGGAAAATGTGACACCATTATTGATGAAACCTTGGAGTTGTTCTAAGGTATAGCTATTTACAGCTCTTGGATCGAATTCCATATTTTAATATTTTGATTGTTATTATTAGGGTTATCTCTTATTCCTCATCATCTATATTAATGACAATGTCAGAATTATCTTGCTTGGATTCCTCGTTCACCAAATTAGCAGAACTGGAAAAATCTGAACTTGTTTTTTTCTTTGCGCCATAAGATCTAACGAAATCATTATTTTTGTACCGAATTGGATCTCTTCCTGTATTAGGACGCTCTGAAATATAAGTCAGCAAAATCATAAACTGCAATACAATGATCAAAATGATTGCAGAGATGGAAAAATCACTCCACGAGAGGTTCGTCAAAGGGCTTGCAATATCTGTATAATTTTCTGTCGAATTACACTTATAGGGTTCGTCCTTCGTATAATCAGACTTCATTGCACATTGTTCTGCCTCATCCTCCCATTGTTTTTTATTTGCTTCCAAAAGAGATATCTTCTCACTGACCGTTAACCAAATCCAATTCTTTACAGAATAGGAACACTCACCCAAAAACTTCTGGACATTGTCTTGAAGAGTGCTAAATCCTGATTGGATCACCAACTCGTCCTCTAATTCAGCCACTTTCGTTTCAATAGTTGTGGAAGCCATACCTTCACCTTGCAGTTTAATCCTATAATTCTCACACTCGTCCATCACCCATGCCATATAACTTCCTGCAACAGGAGTGTCGTCAGACATGTCGAAAATTCTGTCAAGTTCTTTAAGCTCTTTGTCTACCTTGTCCTGAATGGCTGTCTTATCATTCATGCTAACAGTAACAAAATGTCCAATATAAATAGCTGAACATAAAGAAACAATCACATATATAACAAGCGACGCTTTTTCTGTATTTTTCGCCACACGATAGTTATCCGCTCCGTTGGGATTACAGAATTTCCTCATCAGGAAGATTAATCCTGCCATCATTAACAAAACAAAAAGGGTCACTGGGATACTAACCATCAATGCACCATTTTGGGTGTAATTAAAGCCAAAAAAGAAGGCAACACACCAAAGTGTAAGCCCAAGCCCACACAAAACTAAGAAAAAGATTTTTTTATTCATATTATTTCTATTTATTAATTTATCTGATTTTCACTAATTTGAAATTGATTTTATTGGCAGCATTTGTTTTGTTTACGCCTTTGCCATCTGCATGTCGCATCTTATCTGGTACACATACGAAAGCATAGGGACTATAGCCATCTGCGCCATTAGTCGCAGGGGTATCTTGGTCAATGTTTATAACATCATTCTTTATTGCAATAGACGTCGTTGAGGTATACTTGGAATTATCTGGCTCAACATAATAAATCTTACCCTTTGCAGTTCCATTAAATTCAAAATAGATAACAACCTCCTGGTCTTGAGTGTTATATAATCGCGTCGTACTCATCCATAACCCATATAAGTCGTCCAATTTTGCATCCACAGGAATAAAAGGGTATCAGGTTCTTGAATGCAATCTGGATAATTACGTCTCAAATCTTCTAATTCTCTAAGTAGTTCTTGGTATCTAGCTGTAACATCCTCGCAACCCGTTTCATTCCCTCCCGTACGCTTCCCTTTCAATGCATTTGCAAAATTAACAATAGGTCCGACATCAGATAAAGATGAAAGTCCGGTCTGTTCTAAAATCTCTGCAACTTGTTTTGTCGTATAATTTCGGTTTTTACTTTTAAGTAAAGCGACACCACCAGCAACAATCGGTGAAGCCATACTTGTTCCTTCTAAAAAATCATAATTATTATGTGGTGTTGCATTATATATCTCTACTCCTGGCGCTGATAAAGTTGAATAATCACCATAATTACTGAAATATGCTTTGTACCGATCTGGTTGAACCGCAGAAACACGAATGGTTTTCGGACTTCTCTTCATCGGATCAATTCCTATAAGTACATTGTCATTGCCACCAGATAACACAAACGTGACGTTTTTTGCATCTGCCATATCAAAAATCCGTTCCCATACCCTCTGTTCGGCGAGAAAATTGTTTGCAATGATATTTCTCTGAAGAGGAATCGGCAAAAATTGAGCAATGGGACCTAACTGCATCCCTAATGAAACGTTTACAACATCAGCACCTTGAGCTATCGCATATAAAACACCATCTAACACGGCTGAGGTTGACATCTTCCCGTTTTTATCTCCAACCTGTATCGGCATAAGTTTGCATTTGGGGGCTATTCCTGCTGTGCCATTTTGATTATTGGCCTCGCCTACAGCCGTTGCTGCAACATGGGTACCATGCTAAAACGTAAAAAAAATGTTTGAATTGTGCTCTACCGCATTATATGGTTTGACTATCTTCCCACTTATCTCTGGGTGGGACAAATCAAAACCATCATCTACTACTGCAACAACAACATTCTCGTCACCCATCGTCTCATTCCAAGCATCATAAACACTACACATGTCGAAGTACCAGCTTTTTCTTGAATCTGACATTGCAGGATCATTGGGGATGAATGATGATTTGAACATGGTTTCTG
>CACYBT010000396.1 GCA_902772715.1 uncultured Succinivibrio sp. | reverse complement strand
AATAATCATATTTTAAAGAACAGAATACCTGTTAAAAGGCCATTCTAAGCCAAATTTTGTTAAAATAATTTTCGGAAACTCGAGTTAGTACTATTATACGTAACTGTTGGCTATTAGGTATCTTTTTTACTCGATTGTAATGTCTATTCTAACGTAAATTCTAGAAAATCACTGCTTTTGGTTTCATCTGCTGGATTTTCTACTTTTATAACTTCAAGACTATCAACCTTCTGATATCCACGTGGGAGTAAATCTCCATTTCTGGTTCTGGAACTTATTCTGTCTTCGATTTCACTAGGTGAGAGTTTGAGTATTTTTTTTCCTGCATGAACGATAAGAGAATCTCCTTTTGCTAAGATTTCCAATGATACGATGCCATCTGCACCAATGGTAACTTTGGCAGAATTCAAACCCATAAGTTTATTGCCTTTTCCTGAGGATAACTCGGGCAGTTCATTGGCTTTATAAATTAGGAGACGTCCTCCATGACTTGCAACTACTATCAAATCAGTGCTTATGTCTTTAATTTCTTTTGGCTCTAGAATTTCTGCATCCTCATCCAAAGTTATTAATGCCTTGCCGGCTTTGTTTCTGCTTTGAAGCGACATGGCATCCGTTATAAAACCATGTCCCTTGTTACTTGCTATGATAATTTTCTGTCCATTTTTGGGAATAATAACGCAGGATGCTGTTTCTTCAGGCTGGAAGGATACTTTGGCACTTAAAGGCTCCCCTTGTCCTCTTGCAGATGGTAATTCCTTAATATCTACAGTATAAACACGTCCCTTATTGGATATAAAACAGGCCTGCTCGTTACTTTTGCCTGAGGCTTTGGATAAAAACTCATCTCCTGCCCTATAATTTAAGGATGAGGCATCAATTCCAGCGCCTGAGGCGGCGCGTACCCATCCCATTTTGGATAAAATAACGGTAACAGGAGTACTTGGGATTAAATCCTCTTCTTTAATGGCTACTGCAACATCTTTTGGTACAAGAGGACATTTTCTGTCATCCCCATACAGCTTGGCGTCGGCAAGAATTTCCTTTTTTAGGAAAGTTTTGAATCTGGTATCTGAACCAAGTAAGGTTTCAAGATGATGTTTTTCATCTTCAAGTTTCTTGATTTCGGATTTAATCTTTATTTCTTCAAGTCTTGCTAACTGGCGAAGTTTGGTTTCGAGGATATATTCAACCTGAGCCTCGCTTAAATTAAATCTTTCAATAAGTTTTCTTTTCGGATCGTCCTCGTGTCTTATAATCTCAATAACCTCATCGATATTGAGTATGACCAGCATGAAACCTTCTAAAAGATGCAGTCGTTTATTGACTGCATCAAGACGGTTATTGAGACGTTTTTTTACAGTGGTAATTCTAAAGGTGAGCCACTCATTTAAAATGGTTTTAAGATCTTTGACGGCAGGTTTGCCATCAAGCCCCAAAATATTGAGATTTACTCGATAGGTGTTTTCAAGACTGGTTACGGCAAATAAATGCTCCATCAGTTCTTCAAGATTTACTCTTTTGGAGCGCGGGGTAATCACGAGCCTTGTAGGATGATTCCTATCAGAGGCATTGGTAATTTCCGCAACTAATGGCAGTTTTTTCTTAGTCATAAGATCAGCAATCTGCTGCTCAATAACACCAACTGAAATTTGATAGGGCAGAGCGGTGATGACAATTTCATCGTGTTCAATACTGTATACTGCACGCTGGCGAATAGTTCCCTTGCCGGATTCGTAGATTTTTTTGAGTTCCTCTTTGGAGTTGGTAATCTCACAACTGCATGGGTAGTCTGGTCCTGGCAGTATCTCCATAAGCTCATCAAGAGAAGAGTCAGGTTTATCAATGAGTAGAGTGGTGGCTTGTGCCACCTCATTAAGATTATGGGGTGGAATATCGGTTGCCATACCTACCGCAATACCGGTAGTGCCATTTAAAAGAATATTAGGAAGACGTGCCGGTAAATATTTGGGTTCATCAACTGTGCCGTCAAAGTTGGGGATCCACTCTACACAGCCGGCGTTAATGTCTGCAAGAAGAACCTCCGAGTAGGGGGTAAGTCTAGATTCAGTGTAACGCATCGCCGCAAAGGACTTAGGATCTTCCACATCACCCCAGTTGCCTTGGCCATCTACCAGTGGATAGCGGTAGGAAAACGGCTGGGCCATCAGTACCATGGCTTCATAGCAGGCACTATCCCCGTGAGGATGGTATTTGCCTAACACCTCACCTACCGTACGTGCTGATTTAACATGCTTAGCCTTTGCATTGATTCCTAGTTTTGACATCGCATAGACGATACGTCGCTGTACTGGCTTCATGCCATCTGCAACTGATGGTAAGGCTCTATCGCGGATAACGCTCATCGAATAGTTTAGATAAGCATTTTCTGCAAACTCTTGTAGAGGTTTTAGTTCAATTCCTTCCAAACTTAAGTCTTTTATTTTTTCATCGGTCATTTAAAATTCTTCACACATCTAGAATAGTTCGTATATAATACATACATATTATAATTCTAATTTATTACAGCAAATATTTTAAGGTTTTACTTGTACTTCTCTTTGTTTTGGTATGCTTTATGATAAGTTCTCGTTTATTTGCTGCTTTCATTTTTTGTAGCGCTCTAGGTTTCAACCTCTCATCCACAGCCTCTGATCTTCCTGATATATTTTTGTCATCTAAAAGAAGCAATGTGGCCTACGATCCTTTCTTGAACTCTAATACTAATGATACTGCTGCAAAGACTACTACTGAAAATATCACTTATTCTGGTAGAGCAGTTGACAAGGTTATAGTCAACAAAAGAGCGCATCAGATGATTTTAATAAAAAACGGTAAGGAAGTAAAAAAATTCTGGATTGCCCTGTCTGACAGACCAGTAGGGCGGAAGATGTATGAAGGTGACAGAAGAACTCCTGAAGGCACCTATATTCTCGATTATAAAAAAGATAATTCCACTTACTACAAGGCTTTTCATATTTCCTATCCGAATGCTGAGGATATAAAAAATGCCCAGAAACTCGGCAGAAGACCTGGTGGAATGATTATGGTACATGGTCAGCCGGCTTCAAAAGGGAAATATCAAGATAATGTACAGAGAACAGACTGGACTCGTGGGTGCATCGCACTTTTAAATCACGATCTTGATGTGTTT
>CACYBT010000395.1 GCA_902772715.1 uncultured Succinivibrio sp. | reverse complement strand
CTCTCAGCTGAATCAGGCAAACTTCCTTCAAGAAGTGTTCTTTTTAATTTTTTTTTCTGAGTTATTAGAAAACTCGGATCAAAAGGAAATTCTAATTCTTTTAGCATAACTTATCCTAATCAAAAACTAAGACCAACCCCAAAATAGCAAATCTTTGCTCCAATGAAACCTATAAATCATTACTCAGAAAATGACTCAAACAAAAGAGCAGTTTAATTCATTATACCTAGAAATTGCTCTCTTTTAAATGTGATTTCGGCAATCTCTCAACATACATTTTCAAAAATATCAGACACAGTTAAGGCTTTTGAAATTCTAAAATTTCCTTAGCAAAAGTTAGACTTTGTACTGAAGGCGGTTCTATATCCTTTAGGGCGTAATCAAGATGGAGCGACTCATACTTATGTATCCCAAGAGTATGATAAGGCAGAACTTCAACTTTTTTAACCGACGAAAGGGTATCAATGAAGGCTCGCAACCCTCTAAGATCTGCTTCATTATCAGTATAAGAAGGCAGCAGTACATGGCGGATCCACATTTCCTTATGAATATCATCAAGATGTCTTGCGCAATCCAAGATATGCTCATTAGGGACAGAAGTTAGTTTTTTATGTTTCTCACTTACAATTTGTTTTAAATCCAAAAGTACGAGATCGGTATACTCCATCAAGGTGTCGAACTTTTTTAGATACTGTGCGTGACTGCGAAAGGTAGCCCCACTCGTATCTATGCAGGTATGCACCCCTTCCTTTTTGAGATCCTTAAATAAATCCGTAACAAAGTCTATCTGTAAAAGAGGTTCACCCCCACTTACAGTAACCCCTCCGTCCTCTCCCCAGTAACTTCTATAGCGCAGCGCTCTACGTACCACATCAGAACTTTCATAGGAAGTTCCCGCACTGGTTTTCCAGGTATCAGGATTATGGCAGTATAAACAGCGCAGAGGGCACCCCTGCATAAACACTACAAAGCGCACCCCAGGTCCATCTACCGAGCCAAATGTTTCAAAAGAATGAATAAATCCTAGAGTCATAATTCACCATCAAAAAAAAAGGGCACCACAAAAGTACCCTTTATTATACATTAAAAATTAAACTTACATGGCCTTATGACAGGTTCTGGAAATAACATCCAGCTGCTGTTCACGGGTAAGATCAATAAATTTAACTGCATATCCTGACACACGAATGGTGAAATTGGCATACTCAGGCTTCTCTGGGTGCTCCATAGCATCCTGCAGTTTTTCTGTACCAAACACATTAACATTGAGGTGGTGAGCACCGCGCTCAAAGTAGCCATCCATCACATTCACGAGGTTCTGAACACGTTCATCCTCAGAGTGACCTAAAGCATCAGGTGAGATAGTCTGGGTGTTGGAAATACCATCTAAAGCATACTCATATGGCAGTTTAGCCACTGAATTCAATGAGGCCAAAAGACCATTCTTCTCAGCACCGTATGATGGGTTAGCACCAGGAGATAATGGCTCACCAGCCTTACGTCCGTCAGGTAGAGCACCAGTAGCCTTACCATAAACCACATTGGAGGTAATAGTAAGAATCGAAGTGGTAGGCTCTGAGTTACGATAGGTATGGTGTTTCTTTAACTTGGTCATAAAGGTCTTAAGCAGCCATACTGCAATCTCATCGGCTCTGTCATCATCGTTACCATAGCGTGGGAAATCACCCTCAATTTCAAAATCACGGGTAACACCATCATCGTCGCGAATTGGCTTAACCTTGGCATACTTGATGGCACTAAGAGAATCAACCACATGTGAGAAGCCGGCAATACCGGTAGCAAAAGTACGACGCACATCAGTATCGATAAGAGCCATCTCAGCAGCCTCATAGTAGTATTTGTCATGCATATACTGAATGAGGTTTAGAGTGTTGACATACAGACCTGCAAGCCAATCCATAACGAGATCATAGTTGGTCATCACCTCATCATAATCAAGATATTCAGAAGTGATCTTAGGTAATCTTGGACCTACCTGCATACGGGTCTTCACATCAATACCACCATTCATGGCGTACAAAAGAGCCTTGGCAAGGTTGGCACGGGCACCGAAGAACTGCATCTCCTTACCGGTCTGTGTTGCAGACACGCAACAGCAGATAGAATAGTCATCACCCCACTCCACGCGCATTACATCATCATTCTCATACTGGATGGATGAAGTATCAATAGAAATCTTAGCGGCATAGTCACGGAAGTTTTTAGGCAGTTTCTTGGTATAAAGCACAGTCAGATTTGGCTCTGGAGATGGGCCCATGTTTTCAAGAGTATGCAAGAAACGGTAGTCATTCTTAGTAACCATATGACGACCATCCATACCAAAACCTGCAACCTCAAGGGTAGCCCACACTGGATCACCTGAGAACAACTGCTGATAGGATGGAATACGGGCAAATTTGACCATACGCAGTTTCATGACGAGATGATCGATTAATTCCTGAGCCTCACTCTCGGTTAAGGTACCTTCTTTAAGATCACGGCTGATATAGATATCAAGGAATGTAGAGATACGACCGATGGACATGGCTGCGCCATTCTGGGTCTTGATAGCGGCAAGATAGCCAAAATACAGCCACTGTACAGCCTCGCGTGCGTTATTAGCAGGATCTTTGATGTCATAACCATAGGATAAAGCCATCTCTTTCATAGCCTTTAAGGCTTTAATCTGCTCGGCTAACTCCTCGCGCTGACGAATAACATCATCCACCATCACGCCGCAGCCGCAGTTAGCAAGATCTTCCTGCTTTTTCTTGATAAGAAAATCAATACCGTACAAGGCTACACGGCGATAGTCGCCTACAATACGGCCACGGCCATAGGTATCTGGAAGGCCGGTTAAAATCTTGTTCTTACGCACGAGTCTCATCTCAGGGGTATAAGCATCAAATACGGCCTGATTATGAGTCTTGTGGTACTCGTTGAAAATCTGTTCAAATTTTGGATTTGGGGTATAACCATTGGTAGTGCAGGCTTCCTGAGCCATTTTTATACCACCATATGGCATGAAAGCACGCTTTAATGGTTTATCTGTCTGCAGACCGACGATCTTTTCTAAATCCTTGGTAGACTCATCGATATAACCTGGTCCATAGGCGGTAATACCTGATACAACCTCGGTTTCCATATCAAGAACTCCACCTTTGGCGCGCTCCTGTTTCTGCAATTCAGAGAGTTTAGCCCATAACGTATTAGTAGCAGCTGTTGGTCCCTCTAAGAAGGAGGCATCACCATCATACTGTGTGTAGTTTTGCTGTACGAAATCTCTTACGTTAACGTCAGAGGTCCAATGGGTTCCTTTGAAACCACGCCATTGCTCTTTCATGTAAACTCCTAAATAAAATGAAAAAATCTAAATATGCTTTTATTTGTCTTTTGACATGTCAGATTATATCGGCTACATCACATTTTTTAAATAGGTAAAATAACCAAAAAAAGCAGGTTATGGAGAATGTCGCATTCTAAAAGGACATTTTAAAGAAAAATAATTTTATATTTCTGAATAAGTTTTATAAATTGACTTTAATAATGAGGTAAATAAAGTTTATTTAAAGAAAATATCTCAGTAGTTTATGCTCTTCATCACCGTAATATTTGCTATAATTGCCGAACTTAAACATACTATTTTTGAAGGTAATTACGGGAAATATCATGCCTGAAGAATCCTACCGTGTGCTATTTGTCATAACCGATCTTATTCTTCCGCTTATCGTGGGATACATTCTGCAAAAATGCGCACTTATGCAGGATAAAACAGCCAATTTTATCATCAAGTTTAACGTGATACTGGTGTATTCACTGCAGACTCTTCTAGCCTTCTGGGTACTCCCCCTCACCTTTGACTGTATCTATCTTATTCCCATTGGCTTTTTTGTGGTGATTTTCCCAGGAATTGTGGCCGCCTATACCTTTGCCAAAAGACACCGGGAGATCCTTGATCATGGGGCATACATCATGAGTGCCATGCTCTCGAATATCGGAACTTTAGGCGGTGTCTGTGCCTTTATTCTGTACAGTGAAAGCGGCTTTGCCTATACACAGATCATTGCCTCCTGTCAGACGGTGCTACTGGTTCTTCTATGCTTTCCGCTTGCTCAGTATTATCGAGATAAATATGATTCACATGGCAAGAAAAGAACCTATAATCTAAAGGAGCTTTTAAAAAAATTCATTTCCTTAAATCAGATGAGTGTGGTGGGTATAGCCTTAGGACTTATGCTTAACTTTTATGCAGTACCAAGACCTTCATATTTAAGTCCGGTATTTTCTTTTTTAGTGCATTTTGGTGCCTGGACCGCCTTGGTACCTGTTGGCTATCTCATAAGTTTTAAAAGAACCGCCTCCTATTACGGAAAAGTATGGGATCTGTGCATCATACGTTTCGTGATTGTGCCACTTGCCATCTTTATCATCTGTAAGTTGCTCTTTGACTCTGCGGTTCTAAAAAATACGCTTTTAGTCTCGGCTTTGGCGCCTACCGCTATTAATGCAGTGATTGCCTCAAGACTCTATAAATTAAATGTCGATCTGGCCCTGGCCTCCTTTATTATGACCACAGCCATTTACCTTATAGTTATCTTTCCGGTATTTTTCTTTTTCGTGGCCTAAAACATGTTAGGCCATGTCAAAGCTCTGTCAAAAAGGCCGTGCCTTCTCAAAAATTACAAAGTAAGACACCTAACCGCTCCTGTTTTAATTTTTTTCCCATAATTTACGGCATTCATATAGATCTTTTCGCAGTCACTGCGATATAACACCATAAATTTACCCTCAGCGTGTTCCTTATCATCTACCCCGAGCATCGACAGCATCTTCGGAATATCGTCCTCATGCGCATCTATATCAGCAAATGATAGCGGCATATGAATTGAGGCGAAAAAGGCACGCAAGGCACTTATACCCTGTTGTGCTGTATGAGAAGGGTCTTCAAAATCAAGTGGAATATTAAAAATACGGTGAGCAAATTTAGCAAAGCGCATGACATCATGACTATAGACATACTCCATCCAGGCAGGAAACATCACGGCCAGACCTGCGCCATGAGCAACATCATAGAGAGCAGATAACTGATGCTCTAAATGGTGGGTAGCCCAATCCTGTTCTCTATCTACCCCCAAAAGATTATTATGAGCCAAGGCTCCCGCCCACATGATATTAGCCCGCGCATTATAATCAGAAGGATCACGCAGTACCGTGGCTGCATTTTCAATAATGGCTCGCAAAAGCCCTTCACACATTTCATCGGTGACATCCACACCCTTAGAATTTGTAAAGTAACGCTCCATGATGTGTGCCATCATATCGGTAATACCGCAGGCGGTCTCATAGGCTGGAAGCGTATAGGTTAAAGTAGGATCCATAATGGCAAAAAGAGGTCTGAATAAAGGAGTCCCAAGACCGCATTTCATGTTCTTGCCATCAACAACCTTTTCAATAACCGAGGATATTGAGCTCTCGGAACCTGCAGCCGGAATGGTAAGTACACAGCCCACCTTTAAAGCATCAAGAGGTTTACGTACTCTTAGGTAGAAATCAAAAAAATCGTGTTCTTGATCTTTGATACCAATGGCAATGGCTTTGGCGGTATCAATAACACTGCCGCCACCTACAGCCAAAAGAAAATCAATTCCTTCATCAATGCCCTGTTTGATACCGGCATACACCAGATCGGCACGTGGATTAGGTTTTACTCCGCCTAAAAGCGTATATTCAAGATTAAGATTTTTAAACTGAGCGGTGATTTCATCTAAAAGCCCGCTTCTTTTGGCATAATTGGAGCCATAAACAATCATAACCTTTTTGTAACCATACTCTTTAACAACCTCGGCAGTACGTTTAACGCTTCCCTGACCAAAAATATAACGAGTAGGCAGATGAAACTCAAAATTCTCCATAACAACTCCGTAAATGTCAAAAAGGGAAATGTGCAATTTTTATTATCAAGACAAATTACACACCACAAAAAACTATCCAATCATAAAATTGAGAAAAGACTTAAATACTACCAGACTGCTTTGTCATGTTACGGGTTTTAAGGTTAATGGCTTTTTGTAATGTATACATTCCCATAAGAATAAGAATAAATTCACTAAAAATAAGAGTTCTCGAACCTGAAGCAAAAGCGGTTGGAGAAAACCCCACGACCATCACCAGACCATAACTTACAAGTGTGGATAATAAAATAAATAGTCTCTCTTGAGACGAAAACCCAGTTTTAAATATAATAAAGAACGGCAGCAGTACCTCAATAAGCATCAAAAAGTTTAAGTAAAAGGGATAGGCTGTAGTCCAGTTATCATGTTCAAGTTCGATATCTTTTAGCATGGTTTTAACGTAAATTACGAGCAGGGCATATACCGCCAATACTATCGCCTTGCCTGTCAGTTTCATTTTTGCATAGCATAAAAGACAGCAGACATAAAAAGCCAAAAAACTCTGATGATCAATACCAAGTTCTACCATAAGAATGGTGACGCCCAGATAAAGCTTATCGACAAGAGTATATCCTGCAAATTCTGGAAAACGGGCCGCAGTTTCTGTGATAACGCGGTTAGCGTTACCAGGACATGTGACAATAAAGATAATGGATAAAAACGCTATCCCCATTGCGGTATAACAGTACAGTTTGTTTTTAGCATCCCATGACATGAGAAAAGAAAAAGAAAAAACCGCAAGAGCCGCCTGCTCCTGATTACAAGAAAAAAGCAGCAGTAAAAGGAAACATAAATAACCAAAAACATTAGTAAAACTAAAATATGTGGACTTTTGCTGAAGATTTTGCTGATTCTTTACAGAAATGATGGTTACTATCCACAGCAATCCCACCAACGGAAAGAAATAGTTTAAAGAGGTTGAAATATCCCCCGTAGAAGTAGTCTGATAAAAAGGGATCATGGATACGCTTATAAACGACAGAGAAATTCCTAATAAACCGCGTAATTTACAAACAAGATATATGGCAAATGGTAGAGATAACAGGGCTAAAGTGTAGACAATTTTATATAAGACAATATGCTTACAGAAAAAAGGGATAAAAAATTCGATAATCACCCTTGAAGACCAGATTGCATAGTGCAAAAGCGCAAAGGCAAGTCCTTCACTTTGATTGGCATAATACCAGTCATCACCACTCACTTCCTGTCTTATAACGTTTCTAAATGTAAAAATATATAAAATACAAGAAATGACAAACAGCCATTTTATTTTGTTTTCAGTTATTAACTTATCTACTGACATTTGGAATTAACAACTCATAATCAGAGAAGAAAAAAGATCTACTAAGGTATTATATCAGTAACATACATGGTTGCTTAAGCATTTTTAGGCATCCTTGGAGTTTTTGATATTACTTCAATAATGTGACTAATGCTTTTACCTCTCATGCGGTTAGTAAAACTAGGAGCGCTTTTGGTATACCGATGTTACATATATATTAAACTTATTCTATTGATTTGTAGCCCATTTGAGCTTATATTTTGAATGAAGAGGTGATGATATGGAAAATGTTGTTGT
>CACYBT010000394.1 GCA_902772715.1 uncultured Succinivibrio sp. | reverse complement strand
GGACCTCTAAATTCACGAAGCGATGAAAAAGCGTCTATCTCTTATTATTTTATTAGCCGCCGTCAGTATCGGCAATATGGCACAAACCTTAGGCGAGGCATTCTACATCTATCGCAACGACGGCCAGTTCAATGCTTTCTTCCGCGATGAGGTGCAGAGCATAGAGTATTCCAACTACGATGTTGACAGTGTCTATTATGATGAAATTGTGACACAGGTAGTCAACACTGCCGACAGTGTTTATAAGATACCCTTGGCTGCTATTGACAGCGTGGCCTTTGTGACGCCGGAGACAAAATATCGCCCTAATGTGATTGTTATAGAAGGAAATATACGAAATTATGTTCTTTCTTCAGAAGGTTTAAACATAAGATTTAAAAGTGATATCCCATCAGACTTGCTGCCACGAAAAGGCGATAAACTTGTAACTACAGAAATGAGTGATACATTTATCGCAGGTTTTGCAGGATTGGTAGAAAATGTTGAAAATGACGGCGCTTCAATCCTTATTACCTGTTCGTCTGTTGGACTTGAGGAAATTTTTGAAGAGTTCTATTTTGTTAATGAAGGAACTCCTTCTACAATGATGGTTAGAGGCGAGAAATCTGAGCGCAGGGCTTCCTGGACATGGGAGGACAGCTATAGTCCTGGTGAATTCTCTTTTCCGTTGACAGTTCCAATCGCTGCGCAGTTTAAGCCTGATCCCAAGGGGGATTTAGCTTATGTTTTCGAACCCGATGCAAGTGTGAACATTACTCCAACTTATAGCTGGAAGACAGTTTTGGTAGTATCGCCCCTTTTAGGAACAATTGTTAGTATAGACTTAAAGGAGGATGATGTGATAGCCCAAAACCTTTCTCTTTCAGGTGCAATTGATTGGACACATGATTTTACACCAGGAACTATCCCCATTTTTGGCTTAGGTCCTTTTGTCTATGCTTATGGAGAAATAGGTGCTTTTCTCCGCGCTACAGCATCTGTAAGTTTGGAACAGCATTGGAAACAAAACTTCCGTTACACTTTACATTACGAGGCTTCCAGTCCTCTGTACATTCCCCGTATTACGTTCAATGGTATCAGGCTTGAAAATGAACATAGTGGTCAATTATTGGCGAATGGCGAATTTGGATTAGGTTTTTATGTAGAACTCGGTGTGGCGTTTATGGCAAAATGGCTGCTCAGTGCCGGTGGACGAGCTGAGGCTGGCATTAAGGTGGGTGGTGACGTGATGTTATATAAAAAAGATATGGAATCTGCTCTCCGTTCTACTGATGTCTATAAGACCCTTCAAGGAACCGACGTTCACCTTAGTAGGTTTTGGAATGTAGGTCTGCAGGGACAATTGCTTAATTGGGGATTTAGCCATAATTTTAAACCCCTGTCTGATGAGAAAATGATTGCTAGGTTTTCTATTGTCCCAGACTTCTCAAATGTAGAATTAGAAAGAGATGAAACAGACTCATCAATTCTTCATGCATCAGCAAAAGCAAGCGGTGTATGTCTTCCACAAGATTTAGGTTTTACATTATTTAATCAAGAGATATGGGATGATGGAAAAACCAGTTTCTCTCGTTATGGCTATATGGGATCTACAGCTGATATTTATGCATCATATTTCGATATGCCATATGACGAAAAATATGAGGTTTATCCCACGGTAAAACTTTTTGGAGTTGATGCACTCACTATATTGGCAGAGCCAAAAGCAAAAGAAAAGGTAGAACCTTACTGCCCCAACTCCAATCACCCGCACTGGATAGACCTTGGGTTGCCCAGTGGTACGCAGTGGCAATGCTGTAATGAAGGAGCCTCTACGCCTGAGGATTATGGCGGCTACTATTCCTTCAAACACATTTACTTTGATGCACCGTCGTTAGAGCAGATAAATGAACTCCTGGACAATACGACATCGGAATGGACTACACTGAATGGTGTGACAGGCAGAAAGTTCATTGGATCTAATGGAGGTACAATTTTTCTACCTGCTGCTGGCTACAGTATGTATGATTATGATAATTATTTTAATCGTCGGTACTTCTCCGTTGGTTCTGAGGGCCGCTATTGGTCATCGACGCTTTCTACCGCGGAATATGTAAGTGCCTACGGTCTGGATTTTAATTCGGATGACGCGATAATTAATCACAGTGTCGATGTCGGCTGCGTGTACTGCGTCCATCTATCCTTGCGCCATGTGCGTTAGAACTATAAGTGCATCGTTTTTCTAACGTGAAATTTGCTCCTTGCTAAAATCTTCAGTAACATTCAGCGGCGGAGCGGCCCCCAAGGAGCAATGAAACCCCGTTGGAGTTTTGCTATAGATTTGGGAATATTTTCGTAAATTGTAAAAGGAATTATGTCGTTAACAAATGAATTTTAAGAAAAAGATTTGATACAATCGGGTCAATTCCGTGACTTGCACCTACATCGTGAGTGTACGTTCATCCGTGCCAATGACTGGTGTACAAAGCTTGCCTATAGATACCTTCACGATTTTATGGTAAATAAGTGGACTATCAAAGATAGTGGGGATTGGAATCCCCAAATAGACTTGAGAAATGGTATTAAAGCAGATTTGAAAGCAACGAACACTACTTTAAAGATGAACCACAAAAAATGCAGAATTGTGTTTAATCTTTAATTCTTACAACTACAAAGAAATTTTAATTATACGGCCAAAGATACAAATCGTGGTGAAATATTTAAATGAAGAATTCTCTGTTATAAACTTGCAAAATAAATCATCCGCTTATAACCAAAAAGCGGATGATTTTTTTTTGTTCTCGAAGACTTTAGGCTTGTAAAGGTCTGCGACTGGTGAGCTGTGCCAGGATGGGAAAACATCTTCGTGTTCGCGGATGATGTTGACCAGGTCGTAGTAGCATTGGGGATGAACTTGAATATCGGTAAGCAGCTGGATTTCGTAGGACTGCAGGGAGCGGATGACCTGGGATTCTAGGTCAGAAGCGGTGCGGCCCTGAGTGATGACGTGGGAGCGGAAGATTTGCATCTGGGGATGGGAGAAGTAGGTGTCGGCAAGAACGGTCTCTATTTTAATGAGACGTTCGCGCAGCTGCTGGTAAGAGTCCCAGATGTGGTCGCGGATAGCTAGGCGGCGGCAGAGGTTCAGGAACGGGAACATCGTGGCGGCGAAGTACTGGCCTCGGGCAGATTCGCGCCAGTCGTTGCGGCTGGAGAGGCGAAGGATGAGGGCTTCGATGGCGGCGTCGCGCTGAGACTCGAGAGAGGTAATCAGGGCGTCGACGCG
>CACYBT010000393.1 GCA_902772715.1 uncultured Succinivibrio sp. | reverse complement strand
TTATCACGTCCTTGGTAGGAACTTGTCCTGTTTAAACTTATAAGTTCTTTTTCACTAACGATTTTTTCTCCATCAAAGATAAGAGTCTGATTTTTTCACAGATTTGTATGCAAATTTAGCGTAGTTTTATTTCTTCTGTTATTTTACTGTAATTTAGAGATTTTTTTTAGAAAAAGGGTTAAAAGCCCTTTATTTTTTTTTATATTTGTATACAATATTACATAAGTAATGTATACAATATTTAGGAGATATCATATGACTGCGGGGCGTTTACGTGATCCTCTTTCTTCTTACAGGCTATATCTTCATAAAAATGGTAAATACAGAAATGCTGCTACTATGAACTACGTGACTGATGCGGATGGGATTGAGAAACGCAGGATTTTTATTTGGGGAGAGGTGACTGATGATAATGTTTTTGTGCCTAATATCAGATTTACTACAATGCCTGTTTCTGAAAGACTCAAATATATTTTTCCAAAGGATTGGAATGTAACCAAAATAAGAGCCTTGAATGATTCTGCATTAAGTGGAACTCCTGCTCCTACTGAAACTTCCAATATTTTTTCTACACTGCTTTACGGTTCAGGATGGCTTCTTAATGGTATTGCTACCAATATGCATATTATCGAAGACTTAATGGATGTATTTGAGAATAATACTGCTCTGGTTAATGAAATTCTCTCACTGGCGATGTTCCCTATACTCACGAAACGTAATTACGACCGTCTCAAATCATGGCAGAACTCAATAGGCTGGCTTCCTTCTTCACACCCGATGTCTGCTTCATATATAACTAGGCTGACACAGCAGATCAGGGATGATCATAGAATGAAATTCATCTATTTAAGATTAAAAAGACAGAAATCAGGAAATCTCCTAGCGTGTGATTCTACTACACGTTCTGCCTGGGGCAGATGTCTTGCTGATATTAGATGGGGGCATAACAAGGATAATCCTACCCTGAAGAATACCCTTGAACTTGTCATTTATTCTCTTGAGACACATGAGCCTGTATATTACAGAACTTTTGCCGGTAATGAGAGTGATTTAAGAACGATAAGAATTGTTCTTAAAGATCTTAGTGAACTGTGCAATAAATGTTTGCACGTCATCTTTGACCGAGGTTATGAAAGTGATGACAATATTAACGATATGATTATCAATAATATTCCTTTTCTGATGTGTGGAAAAACCTGTAATGAGCCTGTACTCGAGATGCTTTATAAGATCAATTGGGATGAAAGAGGTTTGCCAGTAAATATGGAATATGATTCTGAGTCAAAAATCTATTATGCTCAATTTGAAAAGGAATACACCGCCAAAACCCAGGGCAATGAACCTGTATGTGTTACGCTCAAGATCAACCTATACTTGGATATGCCTAGAAGAAGTTCAATTCTTGCCGATATCTATGACGAAATAAAAAAGGAAAAAGAGCGAATTGAAGAGTTTCTGTTACAAAATCCAGCACCATCTCGTGATGCGATTAAGCAGTTTAACAAGAAGCAAACCTATCAGAAAATTGAAATTCGAGGAAGTAAAATCACACTAATACAGAACGATGCTGCGATCACTAAAGCCTGTGCTATGGCAGGATTCTTTTCTTCTATCGCTTTTGGTATGGAAGGTAATGCACTAGAGCATTTTAATGCCTATAAGATAAGAGATGAGCAAGAAAAATACTTTGAAAGTATGAAAGATCAAATGGGTTTCAAAATTCAGCGCAATTCAAGTGAGGATGGTAAAACAGGAAGATTATTCATTCTTTTCATTGGCTTGATGCTTCACTGCAAATTAAGAGCTATATGGAGAGATAAATTAAAGGAAAAGTTTGAAACGGCATTGACTGTACTTGATATAATGGAGCCTATAAGATTAAGCCATTATGCTGATGGAACTGACTATACCACAGCTTTTACAGACGACCAGGTTGAAATAGCAAGAGCATTTGAACTGACTCCACCAAAAGAAAGTCTGTCAACAAGACAAGAGCTAGAAATTAAGAGAAAACTTCTAGCAAGAAAACCTGGAAGACCAAAAGGCTCTACTAACAAACCCAAAAATTGATGTTTTTAATTTTGCATACAAATTGATGCAATAATCAGAAATCCTATTGTTCCTGTATTAAAAGTTACAGCCAATGCCCATACCTATGAATGGATGAACGATAACATGGACTGTAACCTCAGTGCT